>JANNMV010000353.1:0-4129 GCA_031398205.1 Pseudomonadota bacterium
AATTCGTCCGGCGATTCCAGCACGCGATGATATTCCGGGTGGGCGCTCACCGCTTCGACGACGACACTCTCCATGCCCGATAACGGTTCTTGATTGCGATACTTGCGCCAGGTGTCGATGAAGAATTGGCGCGCTTCAGCGCGGGAGGGGTTAAACATCCAACGATGTTCCACTCTCCCTCGGGGAGAGGGCAGGGTGAGGGGAAGCCGAGTCGATGAAAATCGGGTTCATTCAGGTTCGACCGTCTTATCCTTGTAATCACAAAAATCAACAATCGAACATTTAGGACATTCCGGCTTACGCGCCTTGCACACATAGCGCCCGTGCAGGATCAGCCAATGATGCGCGCCATGCATAAATTCCTGCGGCACGTGCTTTAACAATTTAAGTTCCACCGCAAGCGGCGTCTTGCCGGGCGCGATGCCGATGCGATTCGACAAGCGGAAAATATGCGTATCCACGGCCATGGTCGGTTCGCCGAACGCGACGTTCAACACGACATTCGCGGTCTTGCGCCCGACCCCCGGCAATTTCTCTAAATTCTCGCGATCCGCCGGTACGGTGCTGCCATGCTGCTCAATCAGCAAGCGACAGGCCTCAATGATGTGCTTGGCTTTGGAACGAAACAGGCCGATTGATTGGATGTACTCGATCAATCCATCGACGCCGAGGGCATGGATTTTTTCCGGCGTGTTGTGACGGCGAAACAGCGGCTTAGTCGCGAGGTTAACGCTCTTGTCGGTGGCTTGCGCCGACAGAATCACCGAGATCAATAATTCGAACGGCGTTTGGTATGCCAGTTCCGAGCGCGGATCGGGATTGGCGGCGCGCAATCTTGAAAAGATCGCATGCCGCTTAGCCGCATTCACCTAGGCCGCGCCGGCATATCGGCTTGGGAGCCGCGCCAGATAAGGTTCTTTAGAGCATAGAGCATACCGAGCAAGATCAGTGCGCCGGGCGCCATGCCCGCCAGAATGAAGCTGTAGTTTTTCGGCATGGGATGCCAGAGCCACGCTTTTGCGTGCGCGCCAAACAAGGTTTCCGCGCCGGCAAACAATGAACCGTAGGCGACAAATTCCCGCAACCCGCCGAGTAAGGTTAGAACCACTACGACGCCGATGCTCAACGCGCCGGCATCGCGCAACACCGTCCAGATCGGTCGCCGAAACGCGACGGCCATGCTGCGCGTGAAAATCAAACCATTTACCGCAACCAGCGGAACAAATAGGCCAAGCACTGCATAGACTGGAAACATGAACGCAGCCAAATTCATTTGCAGCAAGGTGGTGAGCAGGGTACTCACGGTCAATAAAAACGGAATTCGCCAAGCTTCGGCGATTCGATTGCGTAGCAACGAGCAGATTAGACTCGTCGCGATAAAGACCAGCGCAACGATCACGCCGATGCATAACCCCTTGATCAGCGAAGTTGCAATTGCGATTGACGGAAGCAGACCGAGTAAAGCGAAGGCCGGTGAAATAGGTTCGGCGTCGACACTAGTTTGATTTTGATCGACCATACTTAATCAAAGCTCGAAGCGCTGCGTTCAGCATAAACCCTGTCATCCTGAGCCAAGCGAAGGATCTGCTTTTTGCGGCTCATTCGGTTCGCAGCGGAAAGCAGATTCTTCGTCGCAATGCTCCTCGGAATGACATGCATGGGGAATGGTTCACTTCTATTGTTCAATACCCGAAGTCTATGGGCAATCGGGTTAATCGACAAGCCAGCGTATAATCATTTTCTTCAAAAACAGCGAAAAATATTATGCGTTTCTCCGGAACCGATACCTATGTGGCGACCGACGATTTGATGTTGGCCGTGAATGCTTCCATTACGCTGCAGCGCCCGCTGCTGATCAAAGGCGAGCCCGGCACGGGGAAAACTTTGTTGGCGGAAGAAGTAGCGCGTGCGTTAAATAAGCCCATCTTCGAATGGCACGTGAAATCCACCACCAAGGCGCAGCAAGGCTTATACGAATACGATGCTGTGTCGCGGCTGCGTGATTCGCAACTCGGCGATGGCCGCGTGCATGAAATCGGCAATTACATCGTCAAAGGCAAGTTGTGGGAAGCGTTCGATTGCGAGCAGCAATCGGTATTGTTGATCGACGAAATCGACAAAGCCGATATCGAGTTTCCGAACGACTTGCTGCGCGAACTCGACCGCATGGAATTCTACGTGTACGAAACCCGCGAGATGGTGAAGGCGCGCTACCGACCCATCGTCTTTATCACCAGTAACAACGAAAAAGAATTGCCCGATGCGTTCCTGCGCCGCTGCTTCTTTCACTACATTCGCTTTCCCGATAAAGACACGATGCAGAAAATTATCGATGTGCATTATCCGGGTATCAAAAAGGACTTGGTGAAGCTGGCAATGGAAGTGTTCTTCGATATACGCGAAGTGCAGGGTTTGAAGAAAAAGCCGTCGACCTCGGAACTGCTCGATTGGCTGAAGCTCCTGCTCGCCGAGGATATTCCGCCGGAAGCGCTGAAGTCGCAAGACTCCGGCAAAATCATTCCTCCGCTTTATGGTGCGTTGCTGAAGAACGAGCAGGATATGCATTTGTTCGAGCGGCTAGTGTTTTTATCGCGACGCGCCCGTTAACTGTCATTCCCGCGAAGGCGGGAATCCATAGGGCATGGAGAAAATCTACTGCGTTTATATTCTAGCCAGTAGCCGATACGGAACGCTGTACACAGGCGTGACGTCGGACTTAGTAAAGCGAACATGGCAGCATCGCCAAAAACTAGTGGGTGGGTTTACCAAAGAATATGATGTGAAAAAACTTGTTTGGTACGAAATTCATGAAGATGTTCTTGCGGCAATTTCGCGTGAAAAACAGATTAAAAAATGGAATCGCGCTTGGAAGATCAGACTAATTCAAGAAATGAATCCACGGTGGGATGATTTGTATGACTCGGTGGTTGGATAAGCGCTCTATGGATTCCCGCCTTCGCGGGAATGACACGGTGGTGATTTCGGTATTTTCTCGATGTTAATCGACTTCTTCTTCACTCTAAAAAAAGGCGGCGTGCCGTGCACGATCCGCGAGTTTTTGAACTTGCTCGACGGTCTCGACCAACACGTCATCTACGGCAATGTCGATGACTTCTATCATCTGTCGCGCATGTGCCTGGTCAAAAATGAAGCCCACTTCGATCGCTTCGATCGCGCCTTCGCCGAGTATTTCAAAGGCGTGGAAAAACTTGACGATCTTTTCGGCAAAGAACTTCCCGAGGAATGGCTGCGCAAGCTCGCGGAAAAAATCCTCACCGACGAAGAGAAAAAACTCATCGAAGCCCTCGGTGGTTTCGACAAATTGATGGAGACGCTGAAGAAGCGTTTGGAAGAACAAAAAGGCCGTCACCAAGGTGGCAGCAAATGGATCGGTACGGCGGGCACCTCGCCCTTCGGCGCCTATGGCTACAACCCGGAAGGCGTGCGCATCGGGCAAGACGGCAGCCGCAATCGCCGTGCGGTGAAGGTGTGGGATCAGCGCGAGTATCGTAACCTCGACGATCAAGTAGAACTTGGCACACGCAACATTAAAATCGCGCTGCGTCGCTTGCGCCGCTTTGCGCGCGAGGGCGCGCCGGACGAATTCGATTTGCCGAACACGATCCAGTCAACGGCGAATAACGCCGGTTATCTCGATATCAAAATGCGTCCCGAGCTGCACAACAAAGTGAAGGTGTTGTTGTTCCTCGACATCGGCGGCTCCATGGACGATCACATCAAGGTTTGCGAGGAATTATTTTCGGCGGTGAAGACCGAACTCAAGCATCTGGAATATTTCTATTTCCACAATTTCGTTTACGAATCGGTGTGGAAGGACAATCGCCGCCGCTTCGGCGAACGCACCTCGACGTTGGATGTGATCCGAAAATATGGATCCGACTACAAACTTATTTTTGTCGGCGACGCAACCATGAGCCCTTACGAAATCATGGAGCCGGGTGGTAGCGTCGAACATAACAACGAAGAGCCAGGTGTCGTATGGATCAATCGATTGCTGAATCACTACAAACACAGCGCGTGGCTGAACCCAACGCCCGAAGGACATTGGGACTACACCTCGTCGCTGAAGCTCACGAAGCAAATCATGGGCGATCGCATGTTTCCACTG
>JANNMV010000438.1:0-3896 GCA_031398205.1 Pseudomonadota bacterium
CATTCGGGTGTGGATTACATTGGTGTCGTGCGTGCGGCGCTGGCTAACGTGTTCGCCGGCGGCAGGCGCGAAGGCGCGAGCACCATTACCATGCAAGTCGCGCGTAACTTCTTTCTCACTCGCGAAAAGACCATTACAAGAAAGTTGAGCGAGATGCTGCTTGCGTTCAAAATCGAACGCAATTTGAGCAAGGATCAGATACTCGAACTTTACATTAACCAGATCTTTCTGGGCCAACGAGCCTACGGCTTCGCTGCCGCTGGCCAGACCTATTTCGACAAACGGCTGGATCAGCTCAGCGTCAGTGAAATTGCCATTTTGGCGGGTCTTCCCAAAGCGCCCTCGAAATGTAATCCCATTAACAATCTGAAATGCGCGCATCAGCGTGCTCTGTATGTGCTGCGGCGCATGCGCGAACTTAACTATATCAGCGAAGAACAGTATCAGTCCGCGATCAATCAACCGGCGCGGCTACGGCAAGCGATCGCGACTTACTCTGTCCCGGCCGATTACGTGGCCGAGATGGTTCGGCAATACATGTTTGATACCCACGGTGAAACCGCCTACGACAGTGGGTTCAAAGTCGTTACGACCATTCGTAAAGACGATCAGTTGGCCGCTGACGAGGGTTTGCGCAAAGGACTTCTCGATTACGATAGTCGCCACGGCTATCGCGGGCCGGAGGGCTTTTCGATCACCGATGTTACGCCGTCGATGGACGATCATCGACTGGAAGAAATTCTCGCGGATCGGGAAGTCAGTGGGGGGTTGTTGCCGGCGGTGGTCACCCAGGTAAGCGGCAACAGCGCTCAGGTGTACGTCAAAGGGGGCGGCGCCATCACGCTCCAAGGCGACAACATACGCTTCGCCGCAGCCGCCCTCAGCGGCAACGCGGCACCCAAGATCCGCCTTCGTCCGGGCGCGTTCGTTCGCGTCGCCAAGATCGATCAAGCGCGTTTTACGATTGCACAATTGCCCGCGGTCGAGGGCGCGCTGGTGTCGATCAATCCCAGCGACGGCGCGATACGCGCCTTAGCCGGCGGCTTTGATTTTCACAGCAGCAAATTCAATCATGTCATGCAGGCGATGCGCCAACCGGGATCGAGCTTCAAGCCTTTTGTGTATTCCGCCGCACTGGAGAAAAATTTTACGCCGGCTAGCATAATCAACGACGCGCCGCTGGTCATTGATCCGGGTGATGCCAGTGGCGAGTTGTGGGAGCCAAAAAATTTCGATGAGAAGTATTCCGGCCCGACTCGGCTACGCACCGCCCTGACGAAATCGAAGAACACAGTGTCGATTCGCATCATGCAATCCATCGGCGGACAGTACGCTCAGGATTATGTCACCAGCCGCTTCGGCTTTGATCCAAAGCTCAATCCGCCTTTTCTCACCATGGCGCTGGGCGCCGGTAACACGACGCCTATGACCATGGCGTCGGCCTATTGTGTTTTTGCCAACAACGGCTACAAGGTCAGGCCTTATTTTATCGAGCGGGTAATTGATTCCAAGGGCAACATCGTTAGTCAGTCCAAACCGGTTATCGCGGGCGCAACGGCGGAGCAAACCCTCGATCCGCGCAACGCCTTCCTGATGAACAGCTTGCTGCGCGACGTCGTCAAGGTCGGCACCGCGACCAAAGCGCTGTCCCTGGGCCGGGACGATTTAGCCGGGAAGACCGGCACCACGAACGAACACCGCGACGCCTGGTTTGCCGGCTTTCATCCAACCCTGGTCGCCATTGCCTGGATCGGCTTCGACAACAATAGTCCTTTGGGTGACAGGGAAACCGGCGCCGTCGCCGCGTTGCCGATCTGGATGTCGTACATGGGCAAGGCATTGCGCGGTGTGCCCGAGGCAAAACTTACGGCGCCGCCGGGGATCGTTCAGCTCGGTATTAACCCGGAAACCGGCAAGCAGGATCCGGACAATCCAGGCAAGATTTTCGAATATTTTTATCAAGAAAATGTTCCGGCGATGCAGCCGCCGCAAGAGGTCGAAATTCAGCCGGAGAACGGCGACAAGCCGGCGGAAGAAATTAAAGACCAGCTATTCTGATATGGGCCGCAATAACCACATGCGCAGCCATTTGGCCTACTTGGCGGCGCGCCTGATGGCCGAGGACGGCATTCAAGATTACGGCGCCGCCAAACGCAAAGCGGCGCGCCAGGCGGGTGTGCCGGATACGCGCGAACTGCCGGACAATCAAGAGATCGAAGCGGCGCTCAAGACCCACCAATCGCTATACCAAGCTGAACAACAACCTATTATTTTGCGCGACCTGCGCGAGATCGCCGTGCGCGCCATGGAACATTTTGCTGCGTTCAATCCGTACCTGGTGGGCTCTGTCCTAACCGGAACGGCAGGCGAGCACTCGGACATCAATTTACATTTGTTCGCCGACAGCGCCAAAGAGTTCGAGATTTTTCTGTTGAACGAAAAATCCGAGTTTGAACTTGAGACGCGAAACTTTACGCTGAACGAACGAACCGAAGCGATCCCGGTTTATCGCCTAGAGCTCGATGGCGCGGTCATCGCCGCCGCGGTGTTTGAGCGCGACGACGAGCGCATCATGCAAAAACACAAAGCCGATGGCCGGACGGTTGAGCGGGCTAAGCTTGCTGAAGTTAAAGTGCTGTTAGGCGCCACGGCGGACGGGGTACCCCTAGGCTAGCCACCGGATTAGGGCCAAAGGCGCATGGATACTTGATCGTGGCGATGCATGGCCTGAGAGCCGCGCTGGTATTGGCTCTTCAGGCATATAGAGTGAAATTTAAGTCCGCAACAACTCCGCCGCCTGCAACGCGAAATAAGTCAAAATCCCATCCGCCCCCGCGCGCTTAAACGCGAGCAAGGATTCCAACACGCATTTGTTTTCGTCCAGCCAGCCATTTTTGAACGCCGCCTGCAACATCGCATATTCGCCACTGACTTGGTAAACAAAAGTGGGCGCTTGATATTCATCCTTCACCCGGCGCAGGATATCGAGATAAGGCATGCCGGGTTTCACCATCACCATGTCCGCGCCTTCTTGCAAGTCCAAACCGACTTCCCACAACGCTTCGTTACTGTTGGCTGGATCCATCTGGTAAGTCATTTTATTGCCCTTGCCGAGGTTGGCCGCCGAGCCGACCGCGTCGCGAAACGGGCCATAAAAACCCGAGGCGTACTTCGCGGAATACGCCATGATCTTGGTGTGGATGTGATTGCCATCGTCCAGCGCCTGACGTATTGCGCCGATGCGACCATCCATCATGTCGGACGGCGCGACTATATCCACGCCAGACTCAGCTTGAGTGAGCGCCTGCTTACATAAGATTTTCAGCGTCACGTCGTTAATGATGTAACCGTTGTCGTCAATCATGCCGTCCTGGCCGTGGCTAGTGTAGGGATCCAGCGCCACGTCGGTCATCACGCCCAGTTCCGGGAAATTTTTCTTCAGCGCCGCGACCACACGCGGGATCAAGCCATGGGCGTTCATCGCCTCCTTGCCGTCCAAGGTTTTTAGCGCAGGGTCGATCACCGGAAACAACGCCATGGCCGGCACGCCCAACTTCAGACATTTTTCCGCGACAGGAAGCAGCCGATCCAAGGTCATCCGTTCCACGCCGGGCATTGACGCCACGACCTCGATGCGATTGTGACCCTCAATGACAAACACGGGGTAGATAAAATCATCCGCCGATAAGCGGTGTTCGCGCACCATGCGGCGGGAAAAATCATCTTTGCGCACACGGCGCATGCGTTTCTGCGGGAATTGGCCAAGAATGTTCATATCAAAGATTAGGTCGTTAAATCGTGATTAAGCCGTTAGGAACTTTTTTCAGAACTCGGGGGTCATAGGTACAGATGGTAGCAATACTGTCTCCCGCTTTTCCTCCCTGAGCGGGTGCCTT
>JANNMV010000467.1:0-4718 GCA_031398205.1 Pseudomonadota bacterium
TGGATAATGACGTGTTCGGCACCGATTATTGCATCGGCTTTTCGACCGCGGTCAGCCGATCGGTCGAAGCGATCAACGCGCTTCGGACCACGGTCGAAAGCCATGAACGAATCGGTGTCATCGAATTGTTCGGCAGGCGCAGCGGGGAGACCGCCTTGCTGGCGGGTCGACGGATTTTAAGTCGGCGGCAATCGTTATCGATATTGATAAAGGCCCCACTGGCTTCAAAGGCATGATGGATACCATCACGCCGATTGCCGATAAGATGCGCGACGATTCGGTGGAAGTGAACATCAGTGGGCTGCCATCGTTCTTGTCGCGAATCGAAACATTTTCCGAGCGTGTCGCGATTTTCTTTCCGATCGCCATCCTGTTAGTCGGCTTGATTTTGTTTGAGGCATTTCGCACGTTCCAAGGCATGTTCTTACCTTTGCTCACTGCAATCTTCGCGACCATTTGGGGCGTGGGTTTCATGGGGCTGTCCGGCATCCCCATGGATGTGTTCAATGCCAGTACGCCGATTTTGATTCTCGCCGTCGCCGCGGGACACGCGGTGCAGTTACTGAAGCGCTACTACGAGGAATATCACCACATGCGCGATACCACCACGCTTACGCCCAAGGAGGCGAATTACGCCGCGGTGATCTCGTCCGTGACTAAGGTGGGGCCGGTGATGTTGACCGCCGGCGGCATTGCAGCGCTCGGATTTTTTTCGTTGATCGTATTTGAAATCGTGTCGGTGCGCACCTTTGGTTTGTTCACCGGCATCGGCATATTGAGCGCCTTGATTATTGAAATGACCTTCATGCCGGCGTTGCGATCGCTGCTGCCGGCACCGGGTAAATTGGAACAAAAAGGCAGCGAGACAAATCGCTTTTGGGACGCCATCACCGGCGCGATCGCCGACTGGGTCACCGGGCCGAAGCGGCGCTATGTGTTTATTGTCACCGCCGTGTTAATGGCAATCGCCGCGCTCGGTATGACCCGCGTGCTGGTGGACAGCGCGACCAAGAGTTTCTTTTCCGACGACTTCGATTTCAAGAAAGATGACAAGGTGTTGAATGAGCGGCTTGGCGGCACGAATACGCTCAATCTACTCATTGAGGGCAAGGACGCCGACGCGATCAAAGATCCCCGTGTGTTGAAAGGGATTGAGGAGACGCAGCGCTTCGCCGAAGCGCAACCGAATGTGGGCAAAACGCTTTCGATCGCCGATTTCATTAAGCGCATGAATCAAGCGATGAACAGCGATGATCCCAAGTTTTACGCGATACCCGACAGTCAGGACTTGATCTCGCAATATCTATTACTTTACTCCATGTCCGGCGAGCCGGGCGACTTCGACTCCTATGTCGATTACGACTATAAAATCGCGAACTTGACCGTATTCCTTAAAACGGACAGCAGTGCTTATGTTCAGCAACTGATTGCGAAATTGAAAGACTTCACCAAGCAGAAACTGCCCGATACCGTAACAGTCGGTTTTGGCGGGAGCGTGCCGGCGGGCGCCGGCCTGACGGAAGTGATGGTGCACGACAAAGTGCTCAACATCATTCAGATCGCCAGCGTCGTGTTCGTCGTGTCGTCGCTGGTGTTTCGTTCGCTGATCGGTGGCCTGCTGGTGTTAACGCCGCTGTTGCTGGCGGTGCTTGCGAACTTCGGTGTGATGGGCTGGACCGGCATGCGGCTGAATATTCCCAATGCCTTGTCGTCCGCGATGGCGGTGGGTATCGGCGCCGACTACGCGATTTATTTGGTCTATCGATTGCGTGAGGAAATTCAGCAGGGGATCGACGAAATCACCGCTGTTAGGCATGTGCTCGCCACTGCCGGCAAGGCGTGTTTATTCGTCGCCTCGGCGGTCGCCGTTGGCTATGGCGTGCTGTGGTTTTCGCCGGGTTTTTACATCCATAGTTGGCTCGCGACCTTGATCGCGAGCTCAATGCTTGTCAGCGTATTCGCCGCAATGACGTTAATTCCCGCTTTGGTGCTGGTTTTTCGGCCGGCGTTTATTTTTAATGGAGCAAACATGAAACTCAAACCCGCAACGGCGGTAGTCTCGCTGCTTGCCCTAGGCCTCGGCGTATCTTTGTTGCCGTCGGACAGCTATGCGGCAGAGCCTACGGCGATGGAAATTGCCGAAAAGAATTTCGTGGTTTCCAAGGTGATTGATTCAGTTTCCGATGCAACTTTTACTTTGACTAATAAAAATGGTCAAGAGCGGGTGCGCAAAACTTATGGCACCTCGAAGTTGCAAGCAAACGGCATCGACAATATGCGCATGACGCGCTTTCTGTCGCCGTCGGATGTGAAAGGCACCGTGTCGCTGCTGATCGAAAATTCCGCCAAGGACGACGATATTTGGATTTATCTTCCGGCACTGAAGAAAGTGCGTCGCCTGGTTTCAAGCAACAAGAAAGACAGCTTTGTCGGTACGGACTTTTCCTACGGCGATGTGATCGGCCACAAGCCATCGGAGTGGAACCACCGAATAGTTAAAGAAGAAAGCTGCGACGGCAAGCCCTGCTGGGTCACGGAATCGTTGCCCAAAACCGACGACGTGAAAAACAACAGCGGTTACGCCAAGCGCTTAGCATGGATATTGAAGGAAAATTTTGTCGCGGTCAGAGCGGAGTTATTTGACGAGTCCGGTCAGGCGAAAATCGTCAGCAAGTTCGCTGACATCCAGTTAGTCGACAAAGAGCGCAACAAATGGCAGCCGATGCGCTTGGAAGCGGAGAATAAGCAAACTGGTCACAAGACGGTGATTCAGTTTCAGAACTTCAAAGCGAATCAAAACGTGAAGGATGATTTCTTCACGACACGTTATATGGAACGCGATTCGTAACAAACGACCGGTACGCCACGACGCCCGCCCAGCTTGCCGTTCAGGCCACCCTAGCCCAGGAGCCGCATCCCGATTGGCTCCTGGCGCGATGTATTACGGCATAAACAAACCAACGCATGATCCCCGGCATTACTTTCTTGCGCGAATCGGCTTGGGTTTATCCGATTTTAGAAATCATCCATATCATCGGCATCGCGTTGTTGCTCGGCAATCTCATTGTGTTTGAAGCGCGCGTGCTCGGCGCGGGTAAGACCCTCGACCTCACTGCCCTGGCGCGATTGGCATTTCCGCTTGCTGTGCTTGGCTTTCTGCTCGCGGCGATGTCCGGCCTAACGATGTTCGCGACGCAAGCGCTGGAACTCCTCGGTAATCCGGCTTTCAAATGGAAAATGTTGCTACTCGCCATTGCTGGCGGCAACGCCGCTTGGTTTCATGCGCGTGGCTCGCTGAAGCTCAACGATACGATCGCGCGCTTGCAAGTGATCGCATCGGTTTTTGTCTGGATCGCGGTGTTGAGTTGCGGGCGGCTCATAGCGTATGTTTGAGCTTTCTCAATTAGCAAGGCCATGAGAAGCCAGCGCAACCAAGAATGATTCGCTGAAAAAATGTAGAGTCTAATTGCCCTAAACCAGGAGACCACCATGAACCGCCGAAATTTCCTACTTGCCACCAGCCTCGCCACAATCGCCAATCGCGCCCACGCTCACCACGGCTGGAGTTCCTTTGATCAAACGCAGACGCTTTATTTGCAAGGCATTGTCGAAGAAGTCGAATGGGCGAATCCCCATGTGGAAATCGATATCCTCCTTCCACCAAATCTCAAACTTCCAGCCGATCTTGCGAGCCGAATCGTCCCCGCACAACAAACCGCGATCGACGCGGCCGCGTTGTTCGCGAAAACCAAACTCCCAACTCGCCAAGACCGCAAATGGGAAATCGAACTCGCGCCGCTCACGCGCATTCAGGCGTGGAACATCGAGCCACTCAAAAAAGGCGAATCGATCGAAGTTGTCGGCTTCACCTTTCCGAAGCAAGAAGGCGAAGCGATTATGCGCGCGGAGTTTTTGTTTCGCGGCGGGAAGGCTTATGGGTTGCGATCATCGCCGGTTTGAGTTCGATAACGCATGCTGCCACGAGCCTTATTGCGCTTGCCCCTTGGCAAGGCATGCCCTGACAGCCACTATCCAGGAGCTGGCCTAAGGCCATGCGGGTTCTAGGGTAATGCCGCGGTAACTGTTCGAGCCTCCTGCTCTTGCTGCAACGTCCACATGCGCGCGTAAGCGCCGGTCAACGCCAGCAATTCGCGATGGGATCCGCGCTCAATGATCTTGCCTTGATCCATCACTAGAATTTGATCGGCGTCGACAATGGTCGAGAGCCGATGGGCGATGACTAACGTCGTGTGATCGCGCGAAACTTCGCGTAATTCGGCTTGAATAATTTTTTCAGTCTTCGAATCCAAAGCGGATGTCGCTTCATCGAACACCAAGATGCTGGGATTTTTCAAAACCGTGCGCGCGATCGCAACACGCTGTTTTTCGCCGCCGGATAACTTCAATCCGCGCTCGCCGACCATGCTGTCGTATTTATCGGGCAGGGTCTCAATGAAATCGTGGATGTGGGCGTGCTTGGCCGCTTGAATAATTTCTTCCCGGGTGGCGTCGGGTTTGCCGTAGGCGATGTTGTAGTAAATGGTGTCGTTGAACAACACCGTGTCTTGCGGAACGATGCCGATGGCGCTGCGCAAGCTTTTTTGCGTAACATGGCGAATGTCCTGACCATCGATGGAAATGCCGCCGGCGCCAACTTCATAGAACCGAAACAACAAGCGCGAGAGCGTGGATTTCCCCGCGCCGCTCGAGCCGACGAC
>JANNMV010000497.1:0-1506 GCA_031398205.1 Pseudomonadota bacterium
TGCATGTAGCGCGCGATGATGTCGACGTCGTCCGGCGGTAATGAGCGAAACAGTTTCAGCAGGGCCAAGATATTCGGCCGCGCGCGCAAAATCGGGGCGAGATCGCCGAGGTCTTCTAGAGTGGAAAACTGATCGAATGATTGAACCATGGCAGCCGTCACCTCGTTAGTTATTGCCGGTAAATATTGAAATTGCCGGGGGTGTTTAAGTTCGTTTGAGCCTGGCGAGAAATTTATTGCGAAACTTCGCTACCTTCGGCGCAATCACGATGCGGCAATAGCCTTGATCGGGGTTATTCACATAATATTCCTGATGATAATCCTCAGCGGGATATAAGGTTTGCGCTGCGCTGATTTGCGTCACGATGGGTCGATCCCACACGCGCTCGCGATCGAAATTCGCAACGGTTTCGGCGGCGATGCGTTGTTGTTCCGGCGAATGATAAAAGATCACCGAGCGATATTGGGTTCCCATATCGTTGCCTTGATAATTCAGCGTAGTCGGATCATGAATCGTGAAAAACACGTCCAATATTTCGCGAAACGAAATCACGCCCGGATCGAAGTGCACTTGGATCACTTCCGCATGGCCGGTGGCGCCGGAGCAGACGTCGCGATAGGTCGGGTTCGGGCTGTTCCCGCCCATGTAGCCGGACACCACATCGCTCACGCCACGCAATTCGTCGAAAATGACTTCAATGCACCAAAAACAGCCGCCGCCGAGGGTGGCGACTTCACTTACGCCGGGGTTAGCTTGTATCATTTATGCCTCACAATTCGGGAGGTGGTTAATGAAACGCAGTTTACAACAGGTTAAAGCGCTGACGTTCGATGTCTTCGGCACCGTGGTCGACTATCGCGGCAGCATCATTCGCGAAATGCGCGCGCTGGCGGAGCGCAAAGGCTGGGATGTGGATCCGGCGGAATTCGCCGACGCCTGGCGCGACGGTTATCAACCGGCCATGCATCGGGTACGCACGGGTGAGTTGCCGTGGCCGACCATCGATGTTTTGCATCGCATGATCCTCGACGATCTGTTGAAAAAATTTCACATCAAAGGCCTCAAGGAAGCGGAGATCGCCGAGCTCAATCGCGTCTGGCATCGGCTTAAACCCCTGGCCCAATTCGGTGCGCGGCTTGAAGCGCCTGAAAGCCCAATACATCATCGCGCCGCTGTCCAACGGCAACGTGTCGCTGCTGACCAATATGGCGAAATTCGGCGGCTTGCCGTGGGATTTGATTTTGTCGGCGGAATTGGCGAAACACTACAAGCCCGATCCCGAATCCTACCTCACCGCCGCGCGCCTGCTCGATCTGCCATCGGAGCAGGTGATGATGGTCGCGGCGCACAAAGACGATCTGGATCACGCGGCGAAAACCGGCATGCAGACCGCGTTCGTGACTCGGCCGAAAGAATTCAATCCCAATAAAAAGACCGATCTCAAACACGAAAAGCGCTTCGGCATCAACGCCGACGATTTTCTTGATCTGGCGGAACAGCTCGGCG
>JANNMV010000498.1:0-3358 GCA_031398205.1 Pseudomonadota bacterium
AATTCGGCGATGACGCGGGAAAAGATGCCATCCACATGGTCTTTCTTCGGCATGCAGCGTATCACCAGCCGCCCGCCCTCATTGGAAATAGTCTTGGTATCTTTCACCGCCGCGAGCGCGCCCAACTTACTTGTCACATCGGGCTCCGAGGCGCCGAGTAGCGTGAGCGTTACCGCTCCGGCATTTTCCGATCGGGCTTTCAATTCACGCGGCGTTCCATTTGCCACGATCTGGCCGCGGTCGATAATGATGGCGCGGGAACAGACGGCCTCGACTTCTTCCAAAATGTGGGTCGAGAAAATAATGACCTTGGTTTTGCCCATGCGGCGGATCAGCGTACGAATCTCGTGTTTCTGATTCGGATCGAGGCCATCGGTCGGCTCATCCAAAATAAGAATATCGGGATCGTGCAACAGCGCCTGCGCGAGGGAGGTTCGATGGCGATAACCTTTCGATAGTGTATCGATGCTCTGATGCAACACGCTTTCGAGGAAACACATCTCGACGGCGTTGCCGATTGCTTGCTTTTTTGCCGCGCCCGACAACCCGCGTAACTCGGCGGCAAAGCCGAGGAAACCATGCACTGTCATATCGGTATACGCCGGTGCATTTTCCGGCAGATAGCCCATCAGGCGTTTGCCCGGAATGGGATTCTCGCCCATATCGAATCCGCCGACGGTAATGTTGCCGTCCGTCGGCGGAATGAATCCCATGATCATGCGCATGGTGGTCGATTTGCCCGCGCCGTTCGGCCCGAGAAACCCCAACACCTCACCCCGTTCGACTGCGAACGATACGCCATTGACGGCGTACTTCGTGCCGAACGCCTTCTTTAAATTCTCTACTTTAATCATCCTCGCGTTCCTAACCTCGCGCCCTCCGGGTTAAACAACCTTGGAAGGCAATCATTTTTCTGTCCGTGAATTTGTCGCCGGCGAATATTTCAAGCGATTGGATCGCTTCTCTACAAAAAGATTTCCGCGCCGTTTTTTATCTCAAAGCAAGCCGGTTGTTATTAGAAATATTATGTAGAATCATTATTTTACAACAATGTCGGCAATTTCCAAAATGCCGAACTCGAACGCCGAATGGAATCTCACGCGATCGCACTCCATCCTTTTTCTGTCACCGGATTAACCGTCCTCGGCATTTTCACCGTGTGCATGGCAGCCATCGTGCTGGAAGCAAAGTTGCACATGGATAAATTCAAGCCGGCCTTGTTGATGCTGCTTTCCTGGCTGGTTATCAGCTTGCACTACTATTTTTCCGGCGACGATCCGGCGCGCTTCGAGCCATTCCTCAAAGCGCAGGAACACAACGAAATCGAAGTCTTCGGCCTAATCGGCTTCATGGCCTTCATGTGGATGATCGTGGAAATCCTAGCGGAACGCAACGTCTTCGCCGCACTGAATGGTTACTTACTGCAACGCGGATTAGGCGCGAAAGGATTGTTCTGGGCCACCGGCGCACTGTCGGCGCTGCTCAGTCCATTCGTCAACAACATCACCACCGCAATGATTTTCGGCAAATCCATCAAGCAAGTCTCGGAAAACCGCGAATACACCCACGTGGCATTGTGCAACATCATCATCGCCTCCAACTCCGGCGTTTGGTTTCTCGGCACCGCCACCAGTCTCATGGTCGTGCTAGCGGGCAAGATCAGTATCGTCGGCCTGATGATGTTGGCTCCCGCCGGATTGATCGGCTGGGCCGTAAGCGCATGGGTGCTGCAAACTTTCTATCTGCAAAAACTGCCGGATAACGTAATCGCGCAAACGAAAACGGATAGCTCGCTCAAACCCGGCGCACACGCACTCATCGCAATCAGCGTCGTTGGCCTCGTCCTCGCCGTGGTGATGAATGTCGTGCTCAACATCAAAATCGAATTCGCCATCGGCATGGTATTGGGCGCGATCACCCTGTATTGCTGGCGATTGAAAAAGCGCGGCGAACCGATCCAAATGCTAGTGCAACTGCAAAAAGTCGAGTGGAACACGCTGATGTTTTTTATCGGCATCATCAGTGGCGTCGCCGCCCTCAATCACGCCGGCTGGCTCACCTACATCTCGCACCTGTTCGAAATCGTTTCACCGACTTGGGTCAATGTTATCTTAGGCATTATCTCCGGCATCCTCGACAACATTCCGGTCGAAGCCGCCGCGCTCATGTCCAACCCCCAGTTAAGCCTTGATCAATGGGCGCTCAATGCCCTGATGGTCGGCATCGGCGGCAGCCTCACTGTGATCGGCTCCGCCGCGGGCGTGATGATCATGTCCATCGATAAGAGTTATACCTTCGGCACACATTTGAAATACCTACCGGCGATCTTGGTGAATTTTTTTGCGTCGTTGGCGGTTTGGTATGTGCAATTTCAATTAATAATGAAATAGCACTATGCCAGCAGCCGCATCCAGCCTGCTTCCTGGCAATGCATGCCCGGAACGCCGCTCTACAAGCGGTTCTTCAGGCAGCCGTTTTTTGATACCCTTGCAGTCAATCGTTCTTGCGTCATCGCGAGGAGCCCAACGGGCGACGCGGCGATCTTGCCGTTTGCGGCGGCTCAAAGAACGAGATTGCTTCGCGTTGCTCGCAATGACCCATCGGGAAAGTCGAAGGCGATTTAGACTTCGTATTGCGACACTGGATTCCCGCCTGCGCGGGAATGACCGCGTGGCCTGGCGCTACAATTGGTTCGCGCACTCCAAGAAATTATCAACGTGGTATTCTTATTAGCCTGAATTGCTTTCCATCACAGTGCCATGAACATTGATCTGCTCTACGGCAAACAAACTTTGCCGATTCAACTGTCGCCGGATTGGGATGTAACCATCATCCGCAAAAACGCCATGCCGATTCTTGCCGATCCTAAAGGTGCGATCCAAGCCGCGCTCGCCCATCCGGTAAACGTCGCGCCGCTCGCGCAAGAGGCACAGAGTGCGCGCAGCGCCTGCATTTTGATTTGCGACATCACGCGGCCGGTGCCGAACGGTTTGTTTCTGCCGATTTTGGTGCGGCAGTTGCTCGCTGCGGGAATCGCCGCATCCAAGATCACGATCCTAGTCGCGACCGGCTTGCATCGCCCGAACGAAGGCGACGAGATGCGCGAGTTGATCGGCGACGATTGGGTGATGAATACCGTCACCGTCGCGAATCATTTCGCGCGCAACGATGAAGATCACGTTGACCTTGGCAAAACGCCGCACGGCACCGCGGTCAAACTTGATCGCCGATTCGTCGAAGCGGATATTCGCATCGCGACGGGGTTGGTCGAGCCGCATTTCATGGCGGGCTGGTCCGGCGGGCGCAAGGTAATTGCCCCGGGTGTGGCACACCAGGAAACCATCACCACTTTCCACAG
>JANNMV010000537.1:0-1883 GCA_031398205.1 Pseudomonadota bacterium
AGGGCGTGGCGCGATCTACCGGACGGAAGTTGGTCATCTACTCAACACTTTCAAACGGAATACACTTTCGACAAATCCATCACTGTGTCGTTCCGATCGCTCACATTATTTCGGTCGGGTAAGTCCGACAGGCTGCTAGGCCACCCTGTCCTTCATCCTTCGTACTACTAAGTTCGTCCGCGAGCTTCTGCGCCGCCGCGAAATCCAGCGAACCCTCGTAGATGGCGCGGCCCGTAATCGCCCCGGTAATGCCTTCGGACTCCACGGCGCAGAGGGATTTCACGTCTTCCAAGTTGCTGATGCCGCCGCTGGCAATCACCGGCACCGACAGCGCCTGGGCCAACTTGACGGTTGCATCGATATTAACGCCGTTCATCATGCCGTCGCGGCCAATGTCGGTATAGATCACGGCTTCTACGCCGTAGTCCTGAAAACGCTTGGCCAGATCGATTACGTCGTGGCCGGTCAGCTTCGACCAACCGTCGACGGCGACTTTGCCTTCCTTGGCGTCCAAACCGACCATGATGTGGCCGGGAAAGGCGTCGCAGGCTTCATGCAGAAAGCCGGGATTTTTTACCGCGGCAGTGCCGAGAATAACCCAGTCAATACCATCGTCTAGGTAAGCTTCGATCGTCGCCATATCGCGAATTCCACCGCCCAATTCCACCGGCAACTCGCCGTCCAGCGCATCGAGAATTGCCTTGATCGCCGCGTGGTTCTTGGGTTTTCCGGCCTGGGCGCCATTCAGATCGACCAGGTGAAGCCGTTTTGCGCCGAGGGATTTCCACTTCGCGGCCATGGCGCCGGGATCCTCGGAAAAAACCGTTGCGGTGGACATTTCGCCCTGTTTCAGGCGCACGCAGTGACCGTCTTTAAGATCGATTGCGGGGATGATAATCATTTTCTATCTTGACTCAAGTTCATGGCTGCCAACTGGCAAAATTCGCTAATAGTTGTAAACCGGCCGTTTGGCTCTTTTCCGGGTGAAACTGAACCGCGAAAAGATTGCCTTGCTCGACCGCGCAAGTAAATTCGTTCGGATACTTCGTCCAGCCGGAAACATTGTTTCGGTTCTGAACCACTGCATAGTAACTATGGACGAAATAAAATCTCGCGCCATCGTCGATCCCCGTCCATAGCGGATGGGGATGACTCTGCCACACCTGATTCCAGCCCATATGCGGTACTTTGAGCTTTTGGCCCGCGCCATCGACCATTTCGGCTGCTACAAAGCGCACTACCTTGCCAGGCAAGATTCCCAGGCCGTCGACATTGCCCTCGTCGGAATGGTCGAACAGCATTTGCAAACCGATGCACAGCCCCAAAAACGGTTTGTTCTTCGCGGCTTGCAACAGGGCTGGGCGCAACCCGCGCGCGTCTAACTCGCGCATGCAATCCGGCATCGCGCCTTGGCCCGGAAATACTACACGATCCGCTTCAGCCACGACCTTGGGATCGTTCGTAACCTGGATAAGCGCTTGAGGCGCGGCGCGCTCAAGCGCCTTCGCAACTGAATGCAAATTGCCCATACCGTAATCGATGACCGAGATACTACCCATAACCTAGGTTAATGCTATAGCGAGCCTTTGGTAGACGGAATGATGCCGCCTGCGCGCGGATCAACTTCAGCCGCCATCCGCAGTGCACGACCGAAGGCTTTGAATACGGTCTCAATCTGATGGTGAGCGTTTACTCCGCGGAGATTATCGATGTGTAACGATATCAACGCGTGATTAACGAACCCTTGAAAAAACTCATGGGCCAGGTCGACATCGAATTCGCCGACGCGGGCGCGGGTGTAATCGACGTGGTATTCCAGGCCGGGTCTGCCGGATAGGTCAAGCACTACTCGCGATAGTGCTTCGTCCAATGGCACATAGGCG
>JANNMV010000538.1:0-2099 GCA_031398205.1 Pseudomonadota bacterium
ATCAGCCGTCGGCATGCTGTTGCCCAAGGGCACGGTCAAAAGCGTAAATTAATCGAGAGTTAGATGAATCGTTATCCACTATGGAAGTATTTGCTGATCGGGTTTGCGGTCCTGCTCGGTTTATTGTTTACGCTGCCGAATTTCTTCGGCGAGGATTACGCGGTGCAGATTTCATCCGCACGTTCCGGCATCAAGGCTGATACGGCGCTGCTCGGTCGCGTTGAAGAGTCGTTGAAAAAAGCGTCCATCCCGACCAAGAGTATTGCCATGGAGGGCAATAGTATTAAGGCGCGCTTCGCCGATGCGGATACGCAAATCAAAGCGAAGGACGCGATCATCAAGTCCGTGAATCCGAATTTGGATAACGCTTCATACACGGTTGCGCTGAACCTGGTGACCCGCTCGCCGCGCTGGTTGTCGAGCTTGGGCGCGTTGCCGATGTACCTGGGTTTGGACTTGCGCGGGGGTGTGCATTTCTTATTGCAAGTCGATATGAAAGCCGCCCTCGACAAACGTTCGGAAAGCGACGCCGGGGATATTCGCCGCGCGCTACGCAAGAAAGAAATTCGCTATTCCTCGGTCACCCGCGAGGGCCGCAAAGTCGCGGTCAAGTTCCGTGATGCGCCGGGCCGCGAGCTTGGTCGCGCCGAAATCGCAAAAAATTTCCCTGATTTGGTTTTGACCGAAGAAGGCTCGGGCGAAGATATTCGTATTATCGGAACCTTGCGTCCAGAGGCGACCAAGACTATTGAAGCAGCGGCACTGCAACAAAACATTTTGACGCTGCGCAATCGGGTGAACGAACTCGGTGTTGCCGAACCCGTGATTCAGCAACAAGGCGCCGATCGCGTCGTAGTGCAATTACCCGGTGTACAAGATACGGCGAAAGCGAAAGAAATTTTGGGCCGTACCGCAACCCTGGAAATTCGCTTGGTGGACGATGACCACAGCGTGGCCGATGCTACGAATGGCAACGTGCCGTTCGGTTCAGAGCTCTTTATGGAGCGCACCGGCGAGCCGATTCTGATCAGAAAACAAGTCGAACTGACCGGCGACTCTATCACCGATGCATCGCCGGGTTTTGATAGCCAAAGCGGACGTTCCGCGGTTCACGTCAATCTCAATAGCGCCGGTGCGAATATTTTCAAAGAAGTCACCCGCGCGAATGTGAAAAAGCGCATGGCGATTTTGCTGATCGAAAAAGGCAAGACTGAAGTGGTCACGGCGCCAACCATTCAAGAGGAAATCGGCGGCGGACGCGTGCAGATCACCGGCATGCGCGATACCGAAGAGGCAAAAGATATCTCATTGTTGCTGCGCTCCGGTTCGTTGGCGGCGCCGATGGAAATTATCGAGGAACGCACGGTCGGCCCGAGCTTGGGTAAAGAGAATATCGCGAAGGGTTTCAACTCGACGTTGTACGGCTTCATCGCGATTTCGGCGTTCATGATTTTTTACTATATGGTCTTCGGTGTGGTTTCAGTCGTCGCGCTGGCGATCAATGTGCTGTTGCTGGTCGGCATTTTATCGCTATTGCAAGCAACGTTGACTTTGCCGGGCATGGCCGGTATTGCCCTGACGGTCGGTATGGCAATCGACGCCAACGTTCTGATCAACGAACGCATCCGCGAAGAAATACGCAACGGTAACTCGCCGCAGGCGTCGATCGCCGCGGGTTACGAGCGCGCGTGGGGCACGATCCTGGATTCGAACGTGACTACCTTAATTGCCGGCTTGGCATTATTGATATTCGGTTCTGGCCCAATACGCGGATTCGCGGTCGTACTCTGTCTGGGCATCGTTACCTCGATGTTCAGCGCGGTGATGGTATCGCGCAGCATGGTCAACTGGATCTACGGCAGTCGCAAGAAAATCGACAAACTGCCGATTGGGAATACCAATTGGCGCGAGGCTGGCGCACACCCGGCCACGACCGTCTAACAGCAATTTAAGAATTCAACTTTAGGTTAACTAGCAATGGAATTTTTTAAGATACGGCGCGATATTCCCTTCATGCGCCATGCGCTGATATTTAACGTGATCTCGTTGGTTACGTTTTTATTGGCGGTGTTTTTTCTGCTCAGTCGCGGACTGAATTT
>JANNMV010000582.1:0-1827 GCA_031398205.1 Pseudomonadota bacterium
GCCGTGCCTTCGCGCAAAAATTCCGGATTGTTGCAAATGCCGAAATCGACACCGGCTTTTTTGCCGCTGGATTCTTCCAACATGGGGATGATGATGTTGCGCATCGTGCCGGGCAAAATCGTGCTGCGAATGGTGACGTTGTGCCAGCTTGATTTGCCGCGCAGCGCCTGGCCGATTTCTTCGCAACAGCTACGGATGTAGCGCAGATCTAAGCTACCGTTGCGCTCACTCGGCGTGCCGACGCAAACAATGGACAGTTCCGAATCGTTAATTGCTTTAGCCACATCGGTCGTCGCCCACAGGCGTTTTTCCGTGACGGCTTTGGCAATAATCTCACCGATGTCTTTTTCAATAATCGGCGTGACGCCGTCGTTAATCAATTTGACTTTGGTGGCGTTCGGATCGACGCCGATCACCGTATGACCGTCAGCCGCTAAACAACCGGCGGACACCGCCCCGACATAACCTAAACCGAAAATGCTAATTCTCATCGATGCGCCTATGGTGCATTAAAAAATGTTGAATGTTGGAGCGGGTGCGAAACGACGAGGGACGACGTTGCGAAATCCCTCCAAAAACTGAATTCAGTGTAGCCGCTGGAAAACTGATTCGCAAGAACAATTCCGTCCCACCACGCGGGTAGTTTTAGCGATTTACCCGATCCCAGGTCAGCGCGGCGCGATCGAGCACTCGACCCATATCCTCTTCGAGCAAATAGCCTCCGTTCGCCAACGACTGCGCCGCGCGTTTGGCTTGTTCGAGGAAGTCATTTTTATTCTCATAACGGCCCTTCAATGCCGGGCGAGAATCTTGTGCGTTGGTTTCTTTTGAAAGCGGAATCCAGGTGCCGTAAAAATCCCGCAACTCGTCCTGCGCGCCGGGCAATCCGGTGCGCAAAGCCCAAGGCGTGTACGTTCCGAGCGGCACCGCGATTTCGATATTGCGAATACCGCCGAGCTCGTTGCCGAATTCATCCACTTGGGGAATCAACACGCCAAAGGGCTTGCCGAGTTTCGGCGGCTCATAGTCGACGATGCCTTGCTTCCAACGTGGGCCAAAATCCATGCGTTGCGGGACATGGGCGACCTGCGCGGCTTTCACGCCAGACACCTTGGGGAAGCGCATGGATACTGGCTCTACCAGCATGCCGTCTGCAACGCTAGGATAGGCGCTCTTAGGCGGGGCATTGTCTTTTGCAACCCAATCGGCCAGTCGCGGCAGTAGAGCGCGTAAATTCACCAAATAATCGAGCGAATTGCCCAGATAAATATCCGTTCCACGCAGCTTTTCCGTCGGGGGGAAGGGAATGACAAAATGCTGCCCGCTCGCCAGGTGATAGATGCGCTCGTTTTCCATCGGCTCGATGTCTTTCTTGCCATCGATCGTGGTGTGAATCAGAGACGCGGCGCGCGACCAATATTCGTAACCGGAATTGGTATAGAAAATTTTCGGTAAATAGGTTTTCGGTAACAAACCCGCCGTCACGCCGGATTCGGGATCCGTCTGTGCCGCGCTGGAAAACGGAAATAAATCGGTCGGATAATTAAAGGCGGAAAAGCGATGGCCGTCGCGCGAGGGCTGCGCGAAACGGTGATTGAAACTACCGCGCCCGGCGCCGGCGGCATGAATCAACATGCCATCGAACACTTGGCGCTCGCGCTCGTTTTTGTTGAATCCTTCATGGAGAAAATGGCGTAAGAAGCGGCCGGTCTGCGACACGCCGAAGGCCAATCCAACCTTCACTTTGAACGGGCTGGACGCTTCATATTTGGCGTAGCTCATGAAATCGCGCACGGCGGCAAAACCCATTCCCACCACGCGCGGATC
>JANNMV010000622.1:0-1690 GCA_031398205.1 Pseudomonadota bacterium
CGCATGGCGGAAATTTTCGCCACCGGTGTGGAAATGTGGATCGCGGTGGAGAGCTTAAACGTTTTGGGTGTCGCGATATTTCGTATTATCGAGAATACCCACGCGGGGCGTAAACTTTATGTCGACGATTTGGTGACGGACGAAACACAACGCTCGCAAGGCGTCGGAAAATTATTGCTCGACGGCTTGACCGAAGAAGCGCGCGCGCGCGGTTGTCAGACCATTGACCTCGACTCCGGCACGCAACGCACCGATGCCCACCGCTTTTATTTTCGTGAGCGCATGGTGGTGCGCGTGTTCGGTTTTGCCAAACCGCTCTAGGGCGCCACGCCAGGAACCGCATAGATATTGGCCCGTGGCGATGCATTGCCTGAGAGGCGCACGGTGATTGCCCGCTGGCGCGCTCATTTATTTATGTCATGCTGACCCCTTCGCTGCGCTCGAGGGTAAACTCCGTGAAGGATCTGCTTTTCGCCAGCGCCGTTACAAACCCAAAAGCAGATTCTTCGCCGTGCCGCGGAATGACACTTCAATAGGATCGAAGCAATGACACTACAACACCTGCTCGGTATCGAGCTCCCCATCATTCAAGCGCCGATGGCTGGCGCACAAGCCAGCGCCATGGCGATCGCCGTGTCCAATGCGGGCGGGCTCGGTTCCCTGCCCTGCGCCATGCTCGATGCCAAGGGTATGCGCAATGAACTGCATAACATCGCCAGCCACACCAACAAACCGATTAACGTCAATTTCTTTTGCCACACGCCGCCCGTTTTTAATGCCGCGCGGGAGGCAGCCTGGCGCCGGAAACTCGCGCCGTTCTATATGGAATTCGGCATCGATGAGGCAACCATTCCAACCGGCCCAGGGCGTGCCGCCTTCAACGACGAAATGGCGGCGATACTCGAAGAATTCAAACCGCAGGTTGTGAGTTTCCACTTTGGCTTGCCGTCCGATCGCCTGCTCGACCGGGTAAAGAAAATCGGCGCGAAGATTTTTTCCTCGGCGACCACCGTCACGGAAGCGTTGTGGCTGGAAGATAAAGGTGTCGATGCCGTGATCGCGCAGGGATTGGAGGCCGGCGGACATCGCGGTATTTTTCTGTCCGACGATCTCACCACTCAAGTAGGCACGATGTCATTGTTGCCACAAATCGTGCGCGCCGTGAAAATTCCCGTCATCGCCGCCGGTGGCATTGCCGACGCCGCCGGCGTCCGCGCCGCGCTATCCTTGGGCGCGGCAGGCGCACAAATCGGCACCGCCTATTTGCTCTGCCCGGAAGCAACCATTAGCGCGGTACATCGCAGGGCGCTGAAAAGCGAGGCGGCGCGCCACACCGCACTGACGAATATTTTCACTGGGCGGCCGGCGCGCGGTATTTTGAACAGCGTGATGAAAACCATCGGGCCACTCAACCCGGCAGCGCCGGAATTTCCCCTCGCCACATCGGCGATTGCCCCGTTACGCGCCAAAGCTGAAGCCCAAGGTTCTGGCGATTTTTCGCCGCTGTGGTCCGGGCAAAATGCTACCGGCTGCAGAGAAATTAGTGCAGGCGAATTGACACGCGAGTTGGCGGGTTTAGTATCGTCACAATAAGCACCACGCCAGACGCCGCATCAATAGGGGCTGGCCTCGGGCCACTGGCTCGCAACGATCCATCCTAGCGTGTCATTCCCGCGAAGGCGGGAATCCA
>JANNMV010000647.1:0-1878 GCA_031398205.1 Pseudomonadota bacterium
ACTCATAATCGACATTACGATGGCCAAACCCAGCCCCGAACTCTCGGACGAATTCTCCCGGGCGGGATCTGCCCGATAGAAGCGATCAAACAGACGAGGGAGATGTTCGGACGAGATAACCTTGCCGGGGTTAGAGACGTGAAGCTGCGCGCCACGCGGTAACGATTCTGCAATCTCCATCTGTATCGTGTTGCCGGGTAGCGTGTGGCGAATCGCGTTTGACAATAAATTAGCAATAGCACGCTGCACCATAAACCGGTCCCCCACGATTGCTCCGTCACCAATCAGGTCAATCTTAACCTGACGTTCCTGCGCCAAGGATTCGAAGAATTCCACGACGGCTGCAGCCTCCTGAGACAGTTTCAGCGACTCCAACTTAAGTGCGCTCTGGCCATGATCCGCTTTAGCGAGAAACAGCATATCCGAAATCATACGGGTGAGGCGGTCGAACTCTTCCAGATTAGATTCGAGCGCTTGCCGATACTCCACCACACCGCGCGGCTTCGACAATATTACTTGGTTGTGCATCACCACATTGGCTATGGGTGTTCGCAACTCATGAGCCAGATCAGAAGAAAAAGCGGAAAGTCGGGTGAAGGAATCGTCCAGCCGGGCGAGCATGGCGTTGAAAGCTTCGGCCAGTGGCAAAACCTCATCGGGCAGGTTGCTAATATTTAGTCGCTCTCCTAAACGGGATACCGAAATCGTACCTGCGGCTTTGGCTATTGCAGACAAAGGGCGTAACGCGCGACGCGTCGCCCATGCACCCATAATAACCGAGGCAATATACGCCGCCAGCAAAACACCGACTATGGTCTTTCGGAAGCGGGTCAACAATGCTTGATGTTCAGACGCATCCAACACCAAAACGATACGGACTTGTTGCCCAGAGGCGGCACCCACGGCACCCCACGCCGACATGATGCGGAGCTGTTCGCCCGATTTGGGATACCAATCTCGGGTCGAACTGGGAACCTCATTTGCTTTGGTGGTTGCCGGTATGGCATCCGCGGGAACGTCAAAGTTGGAGGTCCCAAAGATCGTGCTCCCATCCTGACTGAATAGCCACAAATGAAGTGTGTTGTGGCCGACCATGGCATCACGAAATCGGTGCACATCACCTGGAATATCGGCTTCGCTCTTCAGTTCGGACAACATATGGCGCGCCAGCTCCACCTTCCCCGCCAGTTCCGCCGTGTCTTGCTGCTTGAAATGTTCTACTAAGGCGTAATACATGTGCCAACCCACCGCGATCAGGATCAACGACGAGATCAGCGCAAAAAAAACGCTCAAGCGCAAGATGATCGAGCGTCGTGTCATTCGATTGAATCCCGCACTTCCATGACATAGCCCATCCCGCGTACGGTGTGTATCAATTTCGGCATGTAGTTATCGTCGATCTTAGCGCGTAGCCGTCGCACCGCCACCTCGATGACATTGGTGTCGCTATCAAAGTTTATATCCCATACTTGCGACGCGATATAGGTGCGCGACAGCACTTCGCCTGGGCGATGCATGAACAAAGTCAACAATGCAAACTCCTTGGCCGTGAGGTCGATCCGATCACCGCTGCGGGTAGCACGCCGTTTCAGCAAATCGACTGCCAGATCCGCAAGGCATAGCATCTCCGGTTCGCGCGCCTTACCGCGGCGCAGCAAGGTGCGGACCCGCGCCAACAATTCAGAAAACGCAAATGGCTTGATCAAATAGTCGTCGGCGCCCAATTCGAGTCCCTTCACGCGGTCCTCGACCTTGTCGCGTGCGGTCAGAAACAGAACGGGCATCGTTTTATCGGCACGCCGCAATTCCCGCATCACCGACCATCCGTCAATGCCCGGCAGCATGACGTCAAGGAGAATGAGGTCGTAGTCACCGGTA
>JANNMV010000075.1:0-11275 GCA_031398205.1 Pseudomonadota bacterium
GCGAGGTAGGGATCTTTCTGCTTCAAATTCACGCCGCCGATCAGATCCGCGGCGTTTTCTTGCTTCGCCAGCCAGCGCGCCTGGGTCGAAGTCGCGCCGCGCTCGGATAAAGCGAACACGGAGGAGCCGCGCGCGTTCGGGCGAATGAACGCATCAGCGTGAATCGACACAAACAAGTCTGCTTGAACGCGGCGCGCTTTATCGACGCGCTGATTAAGTGGGATAAAGTAGTCGCCCTCGCGCGTCAAGACGGCGCGCATATTCGGCTGACGATCAATTTTATCTTTCAGCAATTGCGCGATCGCCAATGTCACATCTTTCTCCAGGCTGCCATTCGCGCCGCGCGCACCGGGGTCTTCGCCGCCGTGGCCGGCATCGATGACGATGGTGACAAGGCGGTCGATCAGCGGTTTTGCTTTACTCGGCGACGGATTGATTTTTCCTTCGAGCTTGTCGTCGTTTTCATTCTTCGCCGGAACCTCGGGCGGCGGCACCCAATCTTTGGCTTGCGTGTCGACTTCTTTCGGCGGCGCGGATTCGTTCGATACAATGCTTTTGCCCAACACCAGCAGTAACGGATCCGGCGCCGCGACAGGATTGATGTCGATGACCAAGCGATAGTTGTATTCAGCCACCGGTGGCAGCAGGAACACATTCGGCTTAACCTCGCCTTTGAGATCGAGCACCAGCCGCACTGTGTTTGCCTTAATGCGGCCGACGCGCAGCAGCTTGATGTAGGGATCGTCCATTACGACTTTGCCCGACAGGCTTTCCAGTGTGCTGTCAAAATCCGCATCGACATCGAGCACCAGGCGATCAGGATTCTTCAGCGTGAAGGAATTGAACTTAAGCGCTTGCTTGGATTCCAGCGTGACACGGGTGTAATCGGGCGCAGGCCAAATGCGTACCGACGCGACCTTCGGGCCGGCGAACGCCATGCTTGCCACGAGGCTGCAACACAACAGAATGACGCGGACGAAAAATTTAGCCTTCATATTTTTAGACGCATCGCGCCCTCTTGGCCCTGGGCGACCCCGTCCCATGTGCGCCAGAACTTTTCCATGTCGATTTGGGTCGAAACGACATTCGCTCGCCGACCGTCATCCTGGTGCGTCAAACTGATTTCAACGTCCGCTCGCGGCAGCAAATTCATGGCCCGTTCCGGCCATTCGACCAGGCAAATATTCTGCGCGTTGAAAAGTTCGTTGAAACCTGCATCCAGCCATTCCTGCTCATGTTTGAATCTATATAAATCAAAATGATACAAGTATAAACTCGAAACCGAATAACTTTCAACCAGCGTGTAAGTGGGGCTCTTCACGCGCCCTTCAAAACCAAAGCCGCGCAATAGGCCGCGCACTAACGTCGTCTTTCCCGCACCGAGATCGCCGACGAGAAAAATCGTCAAGCCGGGCCGTAAAAATCCGGCGAGGTGGGCACCGAGTTTTAGCGTCGCTTGTTCATCTGCTAAATGGGCAAATGTCATGGGCCCGATTATAGCGACGACGTGCTTGGTTTTTGCGATCGAACGCAAGCTTGTTGTATTTTCACCTCATATACATGTACGTGGGCGCGTTTCAATAGGCTAGTCAATGGCTGGAACGCCGCTCTGGGACGGGGTAGCCCTAGGCTAGCCACTGGCCTTGGGCCACTGCCTCCCAGCCCAATGACGAGTCTATTGAATGACAAGTTCTGTGCAGGGCAGGGTTCGTTTATGATGTCGCAATGAGTATTTCCGATTCATCACGGTCCCTTGATCAACTCGCTCGGGACATCAAAACCTGGGGTGTGGAACTGGGTTTTTCCGCCGTCGGCATCGCCGATGTCGATTTGCACGAGGCCGAAGAAAAACTGTTGCGCTGGCTCGAACAAAACTATCACGGCGCCATGGACTACATGGCGCGCCACGGCGTCAAGCGTGCGCGTCCGGCGGAGTTAGTGCCGGGCACACTGCGGGTTATTTCCGTGCGCCATGATTATTCCGTCGACGAAGTTTGCGACAGTGATGCGGTGTTGGCGGATCGCGAGCGCGCCTTTATTGCACGCTACGCTCTGGGTCGCGACTATCACAAAATTATGCGCGGTAAACTGAAACGCCTGGCGGAAAAAATCGAAACCGCCATCGGCGAGTTTCAGCATCGCGTATTCACGGATAGCGCCCCGGTGCTGGAAGTGGAATTGGCGGTCAAAGCGGGGTTGGGTTGGCGCGGCAAACATACCTTGCTGCTGGATCGGCGCGGCGGCTCGTTGTTTTTTCTCGGCGAAATTTTTACCGACCTGCCGCTACCGATCGATCGACCCGTCAGCGATCATTGCGGTTCGTGCCAAGCCTGTATCGACATCTGCCCGACGCGCGCCATTGTTGCTCCTTACGTGCTTGATGCGCGTCGTTGCATTTCCTATCTCACCATCGAGCATCACGGCAGCATTCCCGTTGAGTTTCGCGCGCCGATGGGCAATCGGGTATACGGTTGCGACGATTGCCAACTAGTGTGCCCGTGGAATAAGTTCGCGAAGAAAACCGACGATACGGATTTCCATGTGCGCAATGGGCTGGACAGCAGCGAGTTGGTGACATTGTTCGCGTGGAGCGAACAGGAATTCGCGACGCGCCTGTCGGGTAGCGCGATCCATCGCATCGGTTACGAGCGCTGGTTGCGGAATCTCGCCGTGGGGCTGGGCAATGCGCCCTCTACCGCGACTGTCATGGCGGCGCTGCAAGCGCGCCGTGACGATCGCTCTGAGTTAGTGCGCGAGCATGTGGCTTGGGCGATTGCCGAGCATGACAAGCGCCGCGCGGCTGATTTTACTGGCGCGGAAAAATCTCTAAGTGAAGCTGCAACGAATCCTCCGCACCGGAAAACACAAAGTGACTGACGAGCGTCACCGCCTGCATGATTTTCTCAAAGCCAGCTTCGGACTGCGACACCGTGAAAAACGGCCGCGCGGTCACCGTCAGCGGACGACTTGAACTGAGCCGCAGCGAGCCACCGAGCACATCGTCTTCCAACGTAAGTTCCGTGAGGTCGATAAAATGTTGCAGTTGGCCAAACCCACCGGGACACTCGCCCTTAAACCAGTAACGCCCGGCCGGCCCATCGCAACTGGGCATCGAAATATTCATTTCGATTTCCAGAATACCGCGCATGGCGCGATCGAATGAGTAACCAACCCCCAAGGCATTCTTGCCGAGTTGCAATTCTTTATACAACGTTCCGCCATACGTCTGGGCGGTAAAGATCAAATTGCGATTGCCTTCCGATACCAGGACATACTGTGGATTGAGAGTTTCGTAGCCGACGTGGCTCGGGTAGAGTTTTTCGTGAAACAGCGCTTTGCCGTCTTCATCGATCGCCAGATCCGACGGCACAATCAATGACTTAAAGCTGACACGATCGTGCGCCGATGCGATGCCGCCTGCGCTGGCGGCGCCGGCTTCGCCCGCTTGAATTTTGCGTCGATAGTGTTCCGCCTGGCGCCGCAGCGTATCGACGAAATTGTGGTTTAGCGCATAACTGTCGAACTCCCGCACCGTCGCCGTCCCGTTGAGGTGGACCACCGCTTGCGCCGTATCGTTATGCAGGAATAGCTCCATGTGGCCATCACTGTCCAAATCCTCTTGATAGCGCTCGGGACGCGCCGCCGAGCGATCCAGATGCGCTTCAAGCTCGATCATGGCGCCGTAAAGCGCACGCCGCAAATGGGGCAAATACAGCCCGCCGAACAGGCCGTGCCAATAAGCGTCGTTCGCCTGCGCCTGATACAACAGAATGCGCATACGTGGCGTCGCCAATTCCGACGGAAGCTGCGCCAGCCGTTCCGATAACCGCAACATGCGCTTGTGCATCCAATTGGATTCCGGATAGCGGCTAAAAAAATTCTTCCAAATTCCACCACGAATAAACGCCTTATTTTCTTCGTAGCGATTGTTCAGTTTGCGCTCGGTCACCAGATCGGCGTACAGATTTGCCGCCGGCGCCGGCAGCGACCATTCATTCATTTCGATGTACGATGTGGTCGGTAAATAGGCGATCCCGCGCGTCGGTGTTTCACGATGATAGTCGGCGAAGTGTGTGGTGCGAATGCTGCCGGAATTGAGCACGCCCTCGATAAACTGTTTTAGCCATCCCCGCGTGTAAACCCAGTCAAAGGTGTCGGGCCAGATGCCAAGTTTCTCAATATCGTCGAAATAAATCGCGGCGCCCTGGCCGCTCGCATCCGCCAGGGATTCGATGTAGCGCACCACCTCGTCCGCCGGTGCGAAGGGAATGCGATAGCGCAGTTGTTCCGAAATGGGGAACAGCGCGAGTTGGCGGCCGTCCTCTTCCGTTGTGTAATAGCCATTGAGTTCGCCTGGCATGCGCCCAGTGCAAAGAAAATGATAGTCGTCCACGGTGACGTAGCGGATGCCGGCATCGGCCAGCGCCGGCACAACGGTGCTTTCCCAGACGCGTTCCGTCAACCAAGCACCGCTGGGACGCTGCGCGAGTTGCCGTTCCAAGCGATTGCTCAAGGTGACGATTTGCCCGACGCGATCCCGGTGGGGAATCGCAGCGAGTACCGGCTCGGTATCGCCGCCACCGAAGATTTCCACTTGTCCACGCTGCACCATTTCACGCAGCATTTCCATATCGTTCGGATGATATTGAAACAGAAATTCCAGCAACCAGCCGCTGAAATGCACGGCAAAGCGAAACTGCGGATAGTCGTACAGCGTGTGAATGAAGGGCCGGTAGCAACGCGCATGGGCGTCGTGAATCACCTCGGGGAAATTACCCACCGGTTGATGGGCGTGGACACCGAGAAGAAGTTTAATCGTGGGCTGCATTTTTGCTTTTTTACGAAACTCGCCGCATGGCGCCGGATGAATCGGAATGTGCCACGCCCAAGCTAAGTGTTTGCTGCAAAATATCGGGTATCGGGAGTTGCAACAAACGATAAAGGTTGGTTAGATTGTGCCGATAAAGCCGGTCGAAACTTTTCACGCTTTCACTCGGATTGTAGTCGCCCGGCCACCAAAACCAATCGGAGGCTTCGCAACTCGCCAGTTGCCGCTCCGCCGCGGCGCACTGCGCGCCGGACAATGTTCCGGTGGCCAGTTGGCGATCGTAGGCTTGCTTCGCGTCACACAGCAATTCCCAGGCGCGATTCTTCGCAGCATCGCCGATCCAAGTCGAGAATGTTCCGTAAACCCAACTTCCCGCCGTCACATGCGCGAGTTCCGTTAACGCTGCGCTGCGCGCGGCTTCGCTGAAGGTGGTCAAGCGAATGCGTGTGTGCGCGGCGAGCATGGCGTAGAGTTCCGATAGAAAATAATATCCATTATACGGATAATATTCCCAGGCATTTTCGCCATCCATGATGATACTCACCACGGGCGTCTCACCATCCGCTGCGCGATTGGCGATGCCTTCCAGGTCGCGGATAAAGTCCATTGCGGCGTCCTTGCCGAGCCACTTCGCATATTCGAAACCGATCTTGTCCGACAGCCGATCGTCACGAAAAAACCCGACGATCGCGCCGTCATTCGTGCGGATGCGATAGGGGCGATAGAGGTACCGCTCGCGATCACCCGGATCGTCACCGGTGGCACGCAGGCTATGGCGTAGCACGGCCTCGCCGCTGGCGGTCCATTGGTATCCGGCGCGCGCAAAAACGCCGGCTGCAGAAGAAGACAAGCCGCCCTCCGCAGGCCATATGCCTTGCGCAGCCGCGCCAAATCTAGCGCTGTGGCTGGCACGCGCCGAATCCACATGAAAGCGCAGCCGCGCAGCGCCGTCGGGATAATTCTCGCATTGTGGCAAATTCACCTCAGGCCAACTATCGCGGACGCTGGCGAAATCCAGCAACAGCGGCGCAATGGGATGGTAATGCGGCGTCGTCGATAATTCGATGCGTCCGGCGTCCTGCAGCGCGCGGTAACGCGGAATAAGATTCGCGATCGACTTGCCGAGGATTTCGAGTAAGGCGCGGCGATCGTCCAGGGAAAACCCTTTACCCTGAGTGAGCCACAGGGGGATTCGCGCGTTCTCGCGGCGTACCGTTTCGCCCAGCCAGGTCAAGTGGTACCACATCAGCAAATCGGCGAAGTACTGTGGCGATAAATAAATGAGATTCGCATCATCGTCGCCCGCCACTTGCTCGGCGGTTAGTTGCAGTCGCCGGTACGCCGGGTAGACATCAATCATGGTCGCTTGGTTACAGCGGAAACAACTTTCGAGGAGCAGCGCTTTATCCGTCATCGCTAACGCGGCAAGGTCAGCCATGGCGAGACAGCGCAGCAGCGGATCGCGAAAATTCTCGGTCGCGAATTGATCTGCGTAGTCTTCAAGCTGATCGAGCAGGATCGGCACAAAATTGAATACCGCCTTGGCGGCGGGAATGTGCTCCAGGTACCACGCCATGTCGGTGTAATCCTTAATGGCGTGCAGATAGGTCCACGGCAACGCGAATTCGCCAGTGGTATGGTCGCGGTAATCGGGCTGGTGCATGTGCCAGCAAAGGATCAAATCTAGACGCTTGGGTTCAGTCATGGGATAAAAATTGAAATAGTAAAAACCTAAATCGAGAACAATTTTCGTTGGCGTTAGATTGTGATTCCCGTCCCTCGAAGGGGAAGAAATGTTCTTGCAATATGCTTCGAGAGCCGCACCAATACGGGGTAGCTCTAGGCTAGCCACTGGCCTCGGGCCATTGACTCTCAGAGCAATGCCCAACGTCAACGAACGTGGTGCACCACTTGCCCCAACATCTCGGCGGTAACCAAGGTCACGCCATTATCGGTCACGTGAAAACGTTGCTTGTCCTTTCGCTGATCGTATCCGACTTCCAAACCATCGGGAACGCGCGCGCGTTTATCGACCACGACTTTGCGTAAGCGAACATGTTCCCCAATGTGCACGTCCGGCAGGATAACCGAGTCTTCGATCATGCTATGACTGCTCACGCGCACGTTGGAAAATAACAACGAACGGCGAATCGATGCACCGCTGATGATACAACCGCCGGACACCAGCGAATCCACCGCCATACCCCGTCGTGCCTCGTCATCGAACACAAACTTGGCCGGCGGCAATTGTTCTTGATAGGTCCAGATCGGCCATTCACTGTCGTACATATTCAGATCCGGTGTGACGCGGCAGAGTTGCATATTCGCCTCCCAATAGGAATCGATTGTCCCGACATCGCGCCAATAGGGAGCTTGGTCACTCTCTGAGGAGACGCAACTGTCGCTGAAGCGATGGGCGTAAACACGATAACGATGCACCAGATACGGAATAATGTCTTTGCCGAAATCGTGACTCGATTTCGGTTCGTCCGCATCGCGCTTGAGTTGCTCGTAGAGGAACGCTGCGTTGAACACATAAATTCCCATGCTCGCCAACGCGCGCGTCGGATCACCGGGGATATGCGGCGGATCGCTTGGCTTTTCGGCGAATTCAATCACGCGCTGCTCGGTATTTACCGCCATGACGCCGAACGCCTTGGCGTCGGCGAGCGGCACATCCAAACACGCGACCGTCATATCTGCTTGAAGTTGAACATGCTGGGCGATCATTTTGCCGTAATCCATTTTGTAAATATGATCCCCGGCAAGAATCAAAATGAATTCCGGCCCGTAGTCGCGGATGATGTCCAGATTCTGAAACACCGCGTCCGCCGTGCCTTTGTACCAGCTTTCGCCCTGGCGCTGCTGTGCCGGCAACAATTCGATGCTCTCCTTGAACTGGCCCGCCAGGAAACTCCAGCCGCGCTGCAAATGCTGTAACAAACTATGCGCTTTGTACTGCGTCGCCACACCGATGCGGCGGACGCCGGAGTTGATGCAATTGGAAAGCGGAAAATCGATGATGCGAAATTTGCCGCCGAACGGCACAGCCGGCTTGGCGCGCCAATCGGTCAACGGACCGAGCCGGCTGCCGCGTCCTCCGGCGAGAATCATCGCGAACGTATTTTTAGTAAGCAGGCTGACGTAGCGGCCCGAATGTTGTTCCGTGGTTTTGCCGGGTTCGGCGTGTTCCATATTAGGTGCTCCGCGCGGGAATGAATTGTCGTAGCGGCGCAAATTTCGGACGGCTCCGCTTACTGTGAGTATTATAACGACATTAGCCCCTGAAAATGACACCCATGGAAACCAACTTGGCCAACCAGACGCATAAGGATTTCGAACTGATCTTGACCGCTCGCAGCCACGATCCCCATGCGCTATTGGGCCCGCACGAGGAAAATGGACGCCCTGTCTTGCGCGCGTTTCGTCCGTTTGCGACCACGGTATCGCTGCGGGTCGGCAGCGAAGATCGTCCGTTACAGCGCATCCACGCCGCAGGAATCTTCGAATGGCGCGGGGAATTGCCGCTGGCGAAGGAGCGCATCTTGGTCGCGTTGGAAGACGGCGTGAAAGTCCAGTTCCACGATCCCTACTCGTTCCCCGCGACGCTGACGCAAGATGACCTTTATCTCTTCAACGCGGGCAAACTGCATCAAGCCTATCGCAGCCTTGGCGCCCACGTGCGATCGATCGACGGCGTCGACGGCGTACGCTTTACCGTGTGGGCGCCGAATGCCGGGCGGGTCAGCGTGGTCGGCGCGTTCAACCGCTGGGATGGCCGTGTCCACGCTATGCGCACTCATGGCGCCAGCGGCGTATGGGAATTATTCATCCCAGACCTGGCGCCGGGCGAAATCTATAAGTTCGAGATCCGCAATCTTCGCACCGGTCAAATAATCGTCAAGAGCGATCCCTACGGAAACAGTTTCGAAATGCGACCGAGTACCGCAACGCGAGTGGTGGCGCAAAAACCCTACGGCTGGCAAGACGGCGCGTGGTTTAAGCACCGCGCCGTCTGGGATTGGCTGCACGCGCCGCTAAACATCTACGAAGTCCATGTCGGCTCGTGGCGCAAACATTATGATGGCCGCAACTATACCTATCGCGATCTGGCGACGCACCTTATTCCCTACGCAAAAGAAATGGCCTACACCCATATCGAGTTGCTACCCATTTCCGAACATCCCCTCGATGAATCTTGGGGCTATCAGACCACCGGCTATTTCGCCGCCACCAGCCGCTACGGCACGGCTGACGACTTGCGTTTCTTTGTCGATACCTGCCATCAAGCGAACATCGGCGTGATCCTCGATTGGGTTCCCGCGCACTTTCCGACCGATGATTTCGCCCTGGCCCGTTTCGACGGCACGGCGCTCTACGAACACGAAGATCCGCGCCTAGGCTTTCATCAGGATTGGGGCACGCATATTTTCAACTACGGCCGCAGTGAAGTTTGCAGCTTCTTGCTTTCCAGCGCCCATTATTGGCTAGCGGAATTTCACCTCGATGGCCTGCGCGTCGATGCGGTCGCGTCGATGCTTTATCTGGACTACTCGCGCAAAGCCGGCGAGTGGCTGCCGAACAAATTCGGCGGCCGGGAAAACTTGGACGCCATCGCTTTCTTGCGCGAACTCAACGTCATGGTGCACGACCAATTCCCCGGCGCATTGACCTTTGCGGAAGAATCCACTGCTTGGCCCGGCGTGTCACGCCCCACCTATCTCGGCGGTTTGGGTTTCTCGATGAAGTGGAACATGGGCTGGATGAACGACACCTTGCGTTACTTTTCGCGTGAATCGGTCTACCGACGCTTTCATCAACACGAACTCACCTTCGGCCAACTCTACGCCTACACTGAGAATTTCGCCCTGCCTTTTTCCCATGACGAAGTGGTACACGGCAAGGGTTCGTTGTTGGAAAAAATGCCCGGAGACGCCTGGCAGAAATTCGCAAACTTAAGATTGTTGCTGACGTATCAGGCAACCGCCCCCGGAAAAAAACTCAACTTCATGGGCAACGAAATCGGCCAGGGCCGCGAGTGGTCCGAGAAACGCGAATTGGATTGGAATCTATTGGAATATAATTTCCAACGCGGCGTGAAACAACTCGCCAAGGATCTCAATCGGCTTTACATAGACAATCGCGCGCTGCACGATCTCGATTTCACCGTGGAGGGATTTCAGTGGATCGACTGCCACGACGCCGATCAGTCCATCATCAGTTTTATACGTCGCGGCCGGAACGGCGCGTTCGTCGTCGTCGCACTCAATTTCACACCGGTGCCACGCGAGGACTACCGCATCGGCGTGCCGAAAGCCGGCATGTATCGTGAGTTGCTCAACAGCGATTCCATTTTCTATTCGGGTTCCAATGTTAATAACGGCGAGGGCGTCGCGACCGACGAACAGCCGTGGATGGATCAGCCGAATTCGATGGTAATTACGCTGCCGCCGCTGGCCGGGGTGGTCTTTGCAATAAAATAGCTTCAGGGAATGGTTTTAAGACATCACGCCACGACCCGCATGGATGCTGGATTCCGGCTTGCATGCTTGAGGAGCTGCACCTGTACTGCCTTGCAGGCCGAGCGGTGGCCCGGATGAATGCAATGAAATCCAGCGATCATCCTCCGGGAATTTGCTCTGCTTTTTTTCGGGCTACGATTTCTTGGTCGAGAAGCGTGGGTTGACCCTCCGATCCGTTTACGTTATTTTAAGATGGTCGAAAAATAAGTAACTCGTCGAGAACTATATTAGTTAACTACCATGCGAAAAATATGCATTAACTGGATCCACTGTTGTCCATCCTTTGAGATTGCTACTTTACGTTACGCTCCTGAACAGGCAGGAAGGAATCGTGCTGCCCCACTTCAAGAGGAATACTAACTTAGGTGTTGGTATTGGCGTCGTGTTGCAAGTCGCAAGTCGGGTATTGGCCAACAATGGCGCTGGGGGCATCGGATTTGTTGTGCTTATAGTGGGTCTTACCGCATTCATTTGGGGCTGCGGTCAGTACGCAAAAGCTAAGGGCTATTCGCAGTGGTTTGGAGCGCTCGGGCTATTGAGTATCATTGGTCTCATTGTACTTGTACTGTTCCCGGATAGGCACAAGAATGCTTAGTGAGAAACCCAATCCTTCCGGGGAGCGAACCGTCACCGGCAAGGCGGTGTCTGCGGCTCGTATCAAACGCGAATACATGCTTTTTTTATGACTTCTGGGGAGCCTTCTTCATTTGAGTCAATCTACAAGACTACGAGGCGCCTACCCTTCAGCGACACAGACGCCAAACAAATGCGGGCTCACTTGCAAATCATCCACCGACACGGCCTCGATTTGTCAATTGAGGACGCCTCAGACCTCGAAGAAATGTTGCAGGAGGGGATTCTGACGCCACAGTCCCGCGATCTTCAGGCCGATTTCGTCTTTGTTAATGTTGATGCTGGTCGCGGT
>JANNMV010000124.1:0-13255 GCA_031398205.1 Pseudomonadota bacterium
ATAATCACCGCGCCGGCGTTGACTAGGCGCTGCACCGCATCCGCGTTGCTCATTGGCACATGATCGCGCCAGACCGGCGCGCCGCAGGTGGTTTTGAGACCCGCCGTTTCGAAAGAATCTTTAATCGTGATCGGCAGGCCATGCAGCGGGCCTTTAAATTCGCCACGCGCGGTGGCCGCATCCATTTCTCCAGCGCGCTGTTGCGCGCGCTCAACATCCAACGTCACAACGGCATTAAGCTTGCCGTTAAGCTTGTCGATTTGAGCGAGCTGAATGTCGAGCAATTCGCGGCTAGAAATTTCTTTGCGGCGAATAGCCGCAGCGAGGTTGGCCACCGAGTGCCAAAGGGGCTCAGTCATGCGTTCGAGGACGTCATAAATATCAGGCGAGCGGCAAAATATTTAGAAGATGTCATTCTGAGCGACGCGAAGAATCTGCTTTTGTTCGCACAGGAAAGCAGATTCTTCGGCCTAGCGGCCTCAGAATGACAATGCCAAGGGTGAATGTCAGTTAAACAAATCGGGCTGTTCGCGACTAATCCGATCCCATAGCGGCTGAAACTGATACCAACCCGCTTCGTGGGTGCCGATCTGTTTGCGCGTCAGTTCAGCGTTGGTACGATCGATCAAGATCGGCTTCCCTGCTGCTTCTGCGAGCAATTGTGCTTGGCAGGAACGCTCCATGGTGATGAACCACCAGACGGCTTCATCGACGCTGGCGCCTACCGTCAAGTTACCATGGTTTTGCATGATGCAAGCTTTCTGTTGGCCTAAGGATTCGGCGATGCGGTCGCCCTCCTCGACGTCATACACCACGCCGTGAAATTCGGGATACACCGAGTGATCCTCGAAAAATACGCAAGCGTCTTGGGTGAGCGGATCGAGGGGACGGCCCAAGGACGACCACGCTTTGCCATACAGCGAATGAGAATGCGCGGCAGCGATCACGTCGGGGCGCGCTTTGTGGATACGCGAATGAATCGCAAACGCGGCGGTGTTATAGGTGTGCTTGCCTTCCAACACTTTGCCGGCGTGATCAACCAAGATCAAATCCGAGACGCGAATCTGGCTGAAATGCATGCCGAACGGATTCACCCAAAAACATTCTTTGTACTCGGGGTCGCGCATGGTGATGTGACCGGCGACGCCTTCGTCGAAACCAAATTTCGAGAACAAACGAAATCCCGCCGCGAGGCGTTCTTTCATGTGGCGGCGCTGCTGCTCGACCGTGGCGAAGGTCGGCACTTGGTGCATGGGGCGGTTTACATCGAATTCGTTCATGAATTTCTCCTTTCGTTAAGGAACTAACACTACTTTACCAGTGACTTTTCGTTGCATCATATCGTTCAACGCCGTAGCAACTTCATGCAAGCGATATTGTTTCGAGACCAGCGGTTTTAATTTTCCGGCGGCGTACCACGCGCCGAGTTCTTGCAGCGACTCGGCGTTGAGTTGCTTCTCGCGGCGGGTGAAGTCTCCCCAGAATACGCCAACGATGGAATTGCCCTTGAGCAACGTTAAGTTCAATGCAATTTTTGGGATTTCGCCGGAGGCGAAACCAATCACTAAAAATCGTCCACGCCAGCCGGTGGAACGCAATGCCGGTTCGGAATATTGGCCACCGATGGGGTCGTACACCACGTCAACGCCTTTGTCGCCGGTCAATTCCTTGAGACGCGCACGCAAATCTTCCGTGGAATAGTTGATCAACTCATCGGCGCCGTGGGCTTTGCAGACGGCAAGTTTTTCCGCGCTCGACGCCGCGGCGATGACTTTCGCGCCCATCACTTTGCCAAGTTCCACCGCCGCTAAGCCAACGCCACCCGCAGCGCCTAGCACCAGCAAGGTCTCGCCGGCCTTGAGTTCGGCACGATGCTTCAGCGCGTGATGGGAGGTGCCGTAGGTCATTACAAACGATGACGCGATGGCGAAATCCATGCCCGCCGGCATCGGCAACAGCTTATCCGGCGTTGTGACGACTTCTTCAGCGAAACCGCCCCAACCGGTAAACGCGATCACGCGATCGCCGACTTTCACGCCGCTCACGCCCTCGCCGATTGATTTGATTTCGCCGGCGACTTCGCCACCGGGTGAAAAAGGCATGTCCGGCTTAAATTGATATTTGCCCTGGATGATGAGCGTGTCGGGAAAATTCACGCCGCAGGCTTTCACGCCCACGACCACTTGACCGGGCCCGGCCTTGAGCGCCGGAATATCTTCGACGACCAAGCTCTCGGGCGAACCCCAGGACTTACACAATACAGCTTTCATTTTGACCTTAATGGTGTGAACGACTAATTTGCTATTTTGCCATGTTTTGAGGGTGTCCCTGAAGGCAATTCTCCCTCCCCTTCAAGGGAAGGGATTTGCGCGAAGGCGAAAATCCGTAGGGTGCATTCATGCACTGATCAATCGCCTTGGTGCATGAATGCACCCTACTCATCCGTGACCACGGGCGGCCTGGCAGCAAGACGCAACCACCGCGGGTGAAGCAACGTCGCTTGAAAAAAAAGATCGCCAGGTTGCGGAGTTTAACCTTAAGCATTGCGAAGGGCTCGCGATGACATTTCGTACGAGGTAAGCCAGGCGGCTTATCCCGCCTTGCTCGTGGCATTGCATGCCTGTGGGCCCAGTATCCATGCGGCTTCTGGCGATGTCGCTAAAAACTCATTGTGTCACCCCAGCGCAGCGGGAATAACAACTATCGGCACTCCCTTCGCGGCTGCGGCAAGATCTTCGATGGCGGGAATGATGTAGCGCATCGATTGTTTGAGATACGGCTCGAGGTAGCTATGGCCCACCACGCCTTCGTTGGTGTAAAGGTCAATCAAGATCAGCGGCCATTCGCGAATCAGTCCAACCCGCTAGACAACGAGTCGCTTCAGTGGGACGAGAACCGGGCGCGCTCGAACGCTTTTTAGTGTGAGAGGAATTTGCGTCATTAAAAATCTCATTCAGGCTGTGCAATAGGAAAAATAATCCAAGCATGCGAAGCGGAGCATCGCCGCTACTACTCGGCGATTGCATTTCGTGTTGGGCTGCCAGGAAGCTAAATTTTTCGCCGCAACACACTTAATGTGATTACAGTCGTATAATTTCTCTTGGCGTTGTGAGAGATGCTACAAGTCTCGCCACAGCGCCTTCAAGTTACCTAAATCCATGGAGGAAATCAAATGCGTGCAGTAAAGCTTTTAACAATCAGCGGACTTTTCGGTTTGAGTCTTGGCCTTGTCAACAGCGCGTCGGCGCAGGAAGCGAAAACATTTTTGACTCAAGCGACGGCGCAAAAAATGGCGGCTGCGTGCGAGGCGAAAGCAAAAGCGGAAGGTTGGAAAATCATCATCGCCATCGTTGACGACGGCGGCAATCTAAAGCACTTCAGCCGCATGGATGATTCATTTCATATCAGCATCGAGGTTTCTCAAATGAAGGCGAATACGGTAGCGGGTATTCCGTTTTCAACCCGGAAATTTGGCGAGATCGCGCAACAGGTTAAGGGGTTGGAATTTACGCCGAGAACGGCAACCTTCCCTGGCGGATTGCCGATCATCACTGCGAGCGGTAAGCACATCGGCGGCATTGGCGTGAGCGGTGCGACCGGCGATCAGGACGAAGCCTGTGCGCAAGCGGCGTTGGATGCGGTTAAGGATGTATTGAAATAAAGATGTCTTTGTAGCCTGGATGTAGCGCAAGCGTAATCCGGGATTCAATTCCGTTACACTAGGCTGGACATCATGGCGGTTTTCACCGTGTTGTCCCCGCGAAGGCGGGGATCCCGTGTCGTTAGGCAATGGAGGTGGCGAAGCGAGTCGAGACGATCAAGCTTATCGGCGAACCGAAACTGCAGTTGAATAATACGTTACGTAGTTGGGCGAGTTTACCGGTGGCGGTTAGTTAAGTCCTTTCCATAAAACCGCGATGGCGTTCCTCTGAGAAGTAACCAAAAATATCCGATGTGTCATTCCCGCGGAGGCGGGAATCCATTTGGCTTTTCGGGCGGGCGATACCGTCAACATTAGAGCCAAGTCAAAATGGATTCCCGCCTACGCGGGAATGACAAGAAGTGAGATTAGCGTGAAATCACGCCACGCACCCAAAACCCTGTATACTTCGCGCCGCGGCTATAGTTTCCAGTCCTCGCGCCGCAGCCAATCTGGCCTTTCAAAGTTTTTTCCTTCTGCCTGAGACTGGCGCCCCTACTAACGGTGGCGACAGGCTGATCTTTCCAATTGGAGTTGTATGTCCTTTTCCTCACTCGGCCTGGCCGATGATATTGTCCGTGCCGTTACTGAACACGGTTACACGATACCCACCCCTATTCAACTGAAAGCGATTCCTGCGGTGTTATCTGGCGGTGATCTATTGGCCGGTGCGCAAACCGGCACCGGCAAAACCGCCGGCTTTACTTTGCCGATTTTGCATCGGCTCTCAAACCGCGTCAGTAAAGGCCCTTCGGAAGGCCGCGCACCGATCCGCGCGCTGATCCTCACGCCGACGCGCGAGCTCGCGGCGCAGGTCGAAGAAAGCGTGCGCACCTACGGAAAATATTCCAAGCTGACGTCCATGGCGATGTTCGGCGGCGTAAGCATTAATACGCAAATCAAGATATTGCGTAGCCGCGTCGATATTCTGGTTGCGACACCGGGCCGTTTGCTCGATCACGTGCAGCAAAAAACCATCGATCTTTCCAAAGTTGAAATCCTCGTGCTCGACGAAGCCGATCGTATGCTCGACATGGGATTCATTCACGACATCAAGCGCGTGCTCGCTTTGTTGCCGAAGCAACGGCAGAATTTATTGTTCTCAGCGACATTTTCCGAAGAAATCAAAACCCTGGCGAATGGCTTGCTGAGTAAGCCTTTGATGATCGAAGCGCCGCGCGAGCGCGCGACCGCCGAACTCATCACGCAAAAAGTCTACAACGTCGATCGCGAGCGCAAGAAAGATTTGCTTGCCCACCTGATCAAAGAAAATAACTGGTTTCAAGTGTTGGTATTCACACGCACAAAACATGGCGCGAACAAACTCGCGTTGCAGTTAGAAAAAGAAGGCATCAAGTCCCTCGCCATCCACGGCAATAAAAGTCAAGCCGCCCGCACCCGTGCGTTGGCGGAATTCAAAGTCGGCTCGTTGCAAGTGTTGGTCGCAACCGACATTGCGGCGCGTGGCATCGATATCATCGAATTGCCCCATGTGGTGAACTTCGAATTGCCAAACGTGCCGGAAGATTACGTGCATCGCATCGGCCGCACCGGGCGCGCCGGATCGGAAGGCGAAGCGACGTCGCTGGTATGTATCGACGAGCGCAAATTGCTCTCCGACATCGAACGGCTGATGAAACGGGAGATCCCGGAAGTCGTGTTACCGGGCTTCGAGCCGAATCCTCATATCAAAGCCGAACCGATTATCAACGGACAAAATCGCGGGCAGCGGCTCGATGGTCAGCGTCAAGGCCGACCGGGTGGTAGCGGTAAGCCGGGGGGAAGGCCACATGGCAAACCGCCAACTGTGAAACCGGTTGGTGTGCGCGGCGGCAAGCCGCAGGTGAAGCGGCCGTCGGCGCATAACTCGGCTGGGCGTTCGCGATAGCTTTAAGGCATAAGTATCGACGCCTCCGGTGATACGACCGAACTGTGAGGAGTGCGGGTATTGCCGGTTCATGGTCCGTGTGCAATATCGGTAGCGCCGATACTGACGGCTCGTTATGATTTAGCATAATCCATCGAATGCGGAGGTAGCTATGACACAGCCAAACAGCGTGCAATTGCCGGGCGGTCGCACCCTCCCGGCCTTGGGGCTTGGCACCTGGCACATGGGTGAGAAAAAGGCCGATCGCGCGAGGGAAGTCGCGGCATTGAAAGCTGGAATCGATTTGGGGTTAACCGTCATCGATAGCGCCGAGATGTATGGAAACGGCGGTGCTGAAGAAGTGGTTGCGGAAGCCATCGCGGGTGCGCGTGACAAGGTCTATCTCGTGAGCAAGGTTCTGCCGAATAACGCGTCGCGCAAAGGCACGATCGACGCCTGTGAGCAGAGCCTGCGGCGGCTGAAGACTGAACAAATCGATCTCTATCTTCTGCATTGGCGCGGATCCCATCCGCTGGCCGACACCGTTGCCGCCTTCGAGCGCCTCAAGTTCGAAGGTAAGATCGGCGCTTGGGGTGTCAGCAATTTCGACGTGGATGATATGGCCGAGCTTAAGCGTATTGGCAACGGCGATGGTTGCGCGGTCAATCAGGTCCTGTATCACCTGGGCTCGCGCGGCATTGAGTGGCAACTCCTGCCCGATAGCCAGCGCGCCGGCATGCCCATCATGGCCTATTGCCCGCTGGGCCAGGGCGAACTCATCGGCCATCCGGCCATCGTGCAACTTGCCGGCAAACACGCTGTTACGCCCGCGGCTATCGCAGTCGCTTTCCTGCTTGCGCAGCCGGGCATACTCGCGATTCCGAAATCCTCACACGCCGAGCGCGTGCGCGATTTCGCCAGGGCTCGCGACGTGAAGCTGGATACGGCGGACTACGCGCTTCTTGATCGCGAATTCCCTGCGCCGAAACGCAAGATGGCGCTGGCGATGACTTAACTCATGACCGGGACGCCGTACTCGAGGGTCAATTACTCCCGCGTTTTAAGATAACAACAATTTTAGGTCGTGGATGATTTTGTCGATGCCGATATCGTAGTTCATCAGCAAGCGCAACTTGCCTTCGCGATCAAATATGAACGTACCGGTGAAATGCTCGATGGTGTAGCTGTCCGGGGTCGCGCCGGGGCGTTTTTCAAAAAACACATGGAAACTTTGCGCTGCCGCTTTGGTGGCGGCTTCATCACCCCGTAACGCTAAGAAATTCGGATGAAACGACGGCACGAATTTCGCGAGCATTTCTTGGCTATCGCGGGCGGGGTCGAGCGTGACGAACAAAACCTGGACGCGATCGGCGTCAGTACCCAGTTGCTTAAGTACCGTTGCTAGTTCGTGTAGTGTCGTCGGGCAGACTTCGGGACAATGGGTAAAGCCGAAAAAAACCAACACGACTTTACCCTTGAAATCGTCCAGGCTGCGTGATTTACCGGTGTGATCGGTTAGCTTTAGGGCTTTGCCGTAATCTGCGCCGGTGATATCGATTCCGGAAAACGATGGCTGCGAAGTATTCGCAACATTGCCACATCCGGCGAGGCTGACCGACAGTAACAAAATGGCTAAACAGCGCCACATCCTGAGCTTAAAATTTGACGTAATGATCGACTAACAGCGCCGCAAAAAGTAGCGAGAGATAGAGGATGGAATAGGCGAATGTGCGCTTAGCCAACGCATCGCTGTAGCGATAGTAGATTTTGATCGCGAAGTAAATAAATACGCCATCCAAGATCAGCGCGCATGCGAGATAAATCAGCCCCGACATGCGCGTGGCGAATGGCAGCAAGGTCACCGCAGTGAGGATGACGGTGTACAGCAACAAATGCAAGCGCGTGTATTTATCGCCGTGCGTAACGGGCAACATTGGCACACCGGCCTTGGCGTATTCCAATTTTCGATACAAGGCAAGCGCCCAAAAATGCGGCGGAGTCCAGGCAAAAATGATCAAAAATAGAATCAATGCGTCGGATGATACTTGACCGGTCACGGCCGCCCAACCGAGTACCGGCGGCATGGCGCCGGAAGCGCCACCGATGACAATGTTTTGCGGTGTCGCCGGTTTTAGCAGGATGGTATAAATGACGGCATAGCCGACGAAGGTGGCGAGTGTAAGCCACATGGTTAGCGGATTGACGGCGAAGTATAGAAGCAATAAGCCGAAGCCGCCGATGACCGACGCAAACCAAAGGGTTTGCGCCGAGGTCAGCGTCCCGCGCGGCAGTGGCCGCCCACGGGTACGTGCCATGACGGCATCGATTTTCTGTTCGACTAAGCAGTTGATCGCCGCAGCGGCCCCGGCGACCAGTCCGATCCCAAAGGTTGCGGCGATTAACAGCGCCGACGGCACCATTCCCGGCGTCGCGAGAAACATACCGATGACCGCGGTAAACACGATCAGCGACACCACCCGAGGTTTGGTGAGTTGGAGGAATTGCTGCGCCACGCTAACGGGCGTTTCTATTGCGTAGGATGTCGACATGGTTCAAACAGGCAAATTGTTATTGTGTAATCGATAGTTTATGGTGACCAGCACCACAAGCAATAACGCTGCACCGGCATTATGCGCCACCGCCAAGGGTAAGGGCAAATTTAACAAGACGTTAGCGATTCCAAGCACAATTTGCAGGGCGAGCGCAGCGCATAGCGCGCCAGCCATCAGCTTATGTTCGATACGCTGAAAAAGGCGATAGCCTAAATATCCGACGACAAAAAATGTGAACAGCGCGCCAATTCGATGCACCCAATGAATCGCCGTCAGCGCGTCCTGCTGCAACAATTCGCCGCCGGCGGTACGACCGAGTTCGCGCAGTGGATAAAACCCATTGGCATAATCGGCGACAGGAGACCAGGTGCCGTGACATTGCGGAAAATCGCTGCACGCAAGCGCCGCGTAATTGGTGCTCACCCAGCCTCCGAGGACGATTTGGATCGCGAGTACGGCCAACGCCAAGCGTGCCACGCTGCGCATTGCGTGCGGCTGAGGGCTCGCGCTAGGGGATCGGTATTGCCGCAAGAGTAACCAAATCAAAAACGCCAGGGTTGTCATGCCGCCGATCAAGTGCGCCGTCACGACGGCCGGATAAAGGCGTAACGTTACGGTCCACATACCTAACAGCCCTTGAAACACCACCAATCCAACCAAAAACAACGGTAGGCCAAGGCTCTGAACGGCGCGGCGGCGCCAACTCATGGCTGCGATGGCGATGATCAATACACCGAGTGTCGATGCAAAATAGCGATGGATCATCTCGATCCAACCCTTGCGCGCTTCCACCGGTTGGTGGGGGAAATTCGCTTGTGCCGTAGCCAGTTCATGGGCTTCGTCCGGGACGGTGACGTGACCGTAGCAACCGGGCCAATCGGGACAACCGAGGCCGGCATCGGACAGCCGGACGAATGCGCCAAGGACCACGATTCCAAAGGTCAGTACGGCAGCGATTTTGATCAAATTGCGGTACATGCCTAGCCTACTTGCGACACGCTGAGCAGGCGAGTTAGATCGCGGCGAATGCCGGTCGCATCGGGATTTTTGACATAGCGCATCATGACCTGGCCAACCGGATCGACCAGATAAATATGGTCTGCAACGTTCGGCGCACCGGGAAAGGTGTTGAGCAGGCTGTCGTTCGCACCGGACAGGATATGCATGCCGGGATATTTCTTCACCAGATCGGCCGTGGCTTTGGCATCGCCGCGCAACAGCAATACGCGCTCGATACGATTCATTTCTTTAGTCATGGAAATACGAGTTTGGCGCATCAAAAAAAGTTTTTGATCGCATGCCTCATCGCAATCGGCAGAATCAACGCTGAGCATGATCCATTTACCGCGCAATGTGCTGAAGGAAAATTCCTTGCCGTCGGCGCTGCGCAACGCTACGTCCGGCATGGTTTTGGGGTCGATCAATTCGCCGTAGTTTAATCGGCCTTGTGGCGGCCAGACGTAGTAGCTCAAATAAGCCGCGATGACCGGAACGGCAAACACCGCAAAAATTAAAACTAAATTGATGCGAAAACTACGCTGCGCGACGTTGGGTATTGACGACGACATAAATCACCATAAGTGTTGCGGTTAGCGCGAACCATTGGAACGCGTAGCCACGATGCATATCAATTTTGAAATCGGGTTTTTCGGTAACGCGGCTAAGACCCGCGGTAACCTCGTGTTGCTGCAAAACGATGATAGGCAAGACCGTTGTTCCAAGCGCATTATTCGCGCGCTCGAATGTCAGGTTCTGCCACACATTCCCGGCGATGGCTTGATCGGACAATTCAACGAAGCGCTGTGATGGCAAGCTGCCGACCCCCACAATTTTCACACGGCCGGACGGAACCGCAATGTCCGGCGCGCGAGGATAGTCGCGACCGCGTTCGATCCAGCCGCGATTGACCAACACAATTTTTTTCGAGTTTGCGATAATCAGCGGTGCGATCACGTGGTAGCCTGATTTGCCGTCGTACTCGCGGTTATCGATATAGATTTGTTTATCGGCAATAAATTCCCCTTCGACGACCACTTGGCGATAGCGCAACGCGCTCGGGTCGCCTGCTAATGCCCCCAACTCGCCGCTCGGCAAGGACTGGTTTCGCTCAAAGCGCGATTGCAATTCAGCCTTCTCGGTCGCCCGGCTGAGTTGCCAGCGCCCAGCGGAAAACGTGATCGCCATCATGCACAACGTCGCAATCGTAGGGATGAGACGCGGGTGAAAATCATAACGCCCGAGTTGCATCAGTGCGCGCGGGAATTGCAAAGGTGTCGAGCATTGGCTTAGACTCAGCGAACAAACGGAGAAACACTTATGCGATATGTCATTCTGATATTCCTCGTAGTCATCATCGGTAGCCTATTCAGCGCGTTGTATTACATGATTCGCGATAAGGGCCAATCGACGCGAGCGGTTCGCGCACTCACCTGGCGCGTCGGGTTATCCATCACCCTATTTCTTATCCTAATGATTGGCTACCATTTTGGCTTTATCACCCCACAGGGGATGATGAAGTAACTACACCCTTGAAAAAGACACGCCGCGCTAGGCGCGGCGTGTCTGTCATGCTGGGTTTTTCTTGTTACTACGACGTCACTACCTAACTCCTCCTCCACCTGCTTTTTTAACTGCCCTAAATCTACAACCAGTATACCAGCACAAAGAGCAACAACCAGACAACGTCAACAAAGTGCCAATACCACGATACGGCTTCGAATCCAAAATGATGTTCGGGCTTAAAGTGGCCCGCCATGCAACGGAATAAAATCACTATCAGCATGATCGTTCCGATCGTCACATGAAATCCGTGAAAACCGGTGAGCATATAGAACGTCGCGCCAAATATACCTTGCTTGAGAGTCAAGCCCTCGTGATAGGCATGCACATATTCATAAACTTGGAAACCCAGGAACAGAACGCCCAAGGCGACAGTCAAGAATAGCCAGAGATTGAGTGCACCGCGGTTACCTTTCTTCAGCGCCCAGTGGGCCATGGTCACGGTCCAGCCCGAGGTGAGAAGGATAAGCGTATTAAGCGCGGGAATGCCCCACGCATTTACTTTTTCGATGCCTTTGGCTTCGAGCGGCAACGGGCCATTGGTCGGCCAAGTCGGAGTGAAATTCGGCCACAGCAATTTGTTATCGATATCACCTAACCACGGCACCGATATTTGCCGGGCGTACAGCAACGCGCCGAAAAATGCGGCAAAGAACATGACTTCGGAAAAAATGAACCAGCTCATACTCCAGCGGAACGAGCGATCGACTTGCTCGTTGTAGCTGCCGGCCTCGCTTTCGCGGACGACCTCGCCAAACCAACCGAACAACATGTAAATCAGCACCGCAAAACCGGCCCCGATCAATAACCAGGCGACGTTCGCGCTACCGTGCAACAAGGTAACCATGCCGAAGGCCAGCAACAGCAATGCTGTCGAGCCCGTGATCGGCCAATAGGACGGTTGCGGAATAAAATAATGACCAACGGATTGTGTACTCACCTTTTAATTCTCCCTCACTTATAGTCTGATAAGTTGGCTATATGAACCGCTCTTAACGAGTCACAAAATACACTAATAACAAAATCGAAAAAATAAAAACCAAGGCGCTGACCACACCGGCAATTATCACCTGTACCGGCGTTAGCGCAACGGAATCGTGATCGTATTCAATTCCCTTACGCACACCGAAAAAACTCCAGAACACCGCTTTAAATGCTCGAAACATGTTAACTTTTACTCGCTGCTTCGGCCGTCATATCGAAGAAAGTGTACGACAAGGTCAAGGTCGTCACATCGTTCGGCAAATCGCGCCCTACATAAAACACCACGGGCATTTTCCGCGTCTCATTTGCTGCCAGCGTCTGCTGGTTGAAGCAAAAACATTCCAGCTTGTTGAAATACTTCCCGGCAATTTCCGGTCCGTAGCTCGGCCGCGCCTGCCCTACCATCGTCTTGCCCGTCGTGTTCGTTACCGAATAAACCACTTGGGTAACCTCACCGGGGTGCACCTGAATACTGCGCTTCTCCGGCGCAAAGCGCCACGGCATTTGCTGGTTGATCGTCGCATCGAACTGAACAGTGATGGTACGCGTCAAATCCACCTGCGTATTCTTAGCCTCGGCCCGCGTCACAATACGGGTTTGACTGATTCCGGTCACTTCACAAATCTTCTTGTAAAACGGCACCAGGGCCAATCCGAAGCCGCCCATCAACACCACGATGGCCAACAACTTCTTCAACATCACCTGATTTTGCGCTGCTATATCCATATCACCAACGCCGCAAAACCGTGTACACAAACATGCCAACGGAGAACAAAATCAAAATTGCTCCCGTAATGTACTTGCCTTTGTTCGATCCGGTATTTCTATTGGCGCTCAAATGTTTTGACACAGCGGGCAGCTAATTGCCGCTACCCGATATCCCTATTTCACTAACGGTGGTGTTTCAAAAGTATGGTACGGCGCGGGAGACGGTAAAGTCCACTCCAGGCCTTCCGCACCTTCCCAAACGCGATCCGTGGCTTTGACGCCGCCACGAGCGCACTTCAATACGACCCATAGGAAGATCAACTGCGATAGACCCAGACCGAACGCGCCGATGCTCGACCACCAGTTCCAATCGGCAAATTGCAAAGCGTAGTCGCCGTAACGGCGCTGCATCCCGGCCAGACCTAAGAAGTGCTGCGGGAAAAAGCAAACGTTAAAGAAAATCGAAGTGAGCCAGAAATGCCATTTGCCCAAAGTCTCGTCGTACATATGGCCGGTCCACTTTGGAATCCAATAATAGACGCCGGCCATAATCGCCATTGCCGCACCGGAAAACAACACGTAATGAAAGTGCGCCACTACGTAGTAAGTGTTGTGAATCACGATATCGACCGGCGTAATCGCCAGCACCAGGCCGCTGAATCCGCCGATGGAGAACAGGAACACGAAACCGACTGCGAACAGCATCGGCGTCTCGAACGTCATCGAGCCTTTCCACATGGTGGCGATCCAGTTAAATACCTTCACGCCCGTAGGCACCGCGATTAACATGGTCGCGTACATAAAGAACAAGTTACCCGCCGCCGGCATTCCCACCGTGAACATGTGGTGACCCCAAACGATAAACGACAGGATCGCGATCGAAGC
>JANNMV010000142.1:0-3286 GCA_031398205.1 Pseudomonadota bacterium
GCGCGCGTGCAGCTCAAGGAGGCGTATGTGGTCGTGATGGGTGGCGGATTATGTTTGATCGGCTCCCACATTAGCCCGCTGCCAACGGCCTCGACTCATGTGAATCCCGATCCGGTGCGTACGCGAAAATTGCTTATGCATCGAGAAGAAATTCACAAGCTCATCGGCAAGGTCGAGCGCGCGGGATATACCTTGGTGCCGCTGGATTTGCATTATCTGCGCGGCCGCATCAAGCTTGAGATCGGCCTGGCCAAAGGCAAGAAACAACACGACAAACGCGAGACGGAAAAAGATCGCGAGTGGCAGCGCGAGAAACAGCGCTTGTTAAAGGTGCGCTGAGGATAGTTCGTAATTTAGTCCGCCAACTTTTTTGATCGACTATACTACCGATCTGGTGCAGGCCAAGTATCGCATTGAAAAATCATAGGCCTAACGTTCATGTAGGGGATACTTTATGTTTCGCAAGTACTCGCTTTTATTTGCATTTTCCGTCCTAACATTCAGCGCTTTTACCTGGGCTGATCTATACGGTTACGTCGATGAAAACGGTCGCGCGCATATGAGCACGACACAACTCGACGAGCGCTACAAATTATTTCAGCGCTCGGTTACGAAGCCCAACGATAAGAAACAGACCGTCGTCGTTGCCGGGCCGAAAATGCCGAAAGTGTCACGGCGAACCTATACGCTCTACAACAAACAAATTTTGAAAGTAGGGAAGAAATACGGCCTCGATCCGGCGCTATTGCACGCGGTGATTCTCGCCGAATCGCGTTACAACGCTGATGCCATCTCGCGCCGCGGCGCAATCGGATTGATGCAGTTGATGCCCGATACCGCGGCGCGCTATAAAGTCGCCGATGCGTTCGATGCGAATCAAAATATTCGTGGCGGCGCGCAGTATTTGAGTTACTTGTTGAAGTTGTTCGACGGTGATTTAGAGCTTGCCATCGCCGCATACAACGCTGGCGAGGGCGCGGTGATTCGTAACGGTCGCAAGATTCCGCCGTATCCTGAAACGGTCGCTTATGTGCCGAAGGTAATGGCTTTTTATCGGAAGTATCAAGAGCGGATTTAAGCGCGCTCGGGGTTGATTGCCCTTCCATGGAACATCGAAATCCTATAGCGTCATTCCCGCGAAAGCGGCGATGACAAGCATTCAGGCCCGCGCTAATTCAATACAACGACTCGCCTAATACGGTTTAGCGGTTTGCTTGCGAATCGTTTTTGTCATACCCCATTCGCTGATTTTCCCTTTGGTTACTGAAAATGGCGGAGGATTTCCTTGGATCCAGCTATCGAATTGCGTTGAACTATGACCCAGGTTAATATCTAAATCGTAGTCACGCTACAACTGTCTCGATCGTTCCCCAGCATGGGAAAGTATGTTCATCACAGGAGGAAAATATTATGTATACGCACGCCCATATCGGAGCCATTGTTAGCGCTTCGGTATTCGCCTTTTTGTCGTCAGTAATTTATGCCGCCGAATGCCAGCCATCCAAGTGGGGCGCCGGCGATCAGATCGGCAATTCAAATCACATCACCAAGGAAAAAACCCTGGCGGCCAGCAAGCTTGTCACCACCGGCAAAGCCTATCGTCTCGGGATTGAAACCAATCGCATGACACCGGCATATCCGCCGCGCAACTACGCTGTGACGGTGGTGCAGCCGGGCCAGGTCGGCGGTGTGACTATTGGCCCGAACAAACTCAATTACAACGATGATATTGTGATGGGTTGGAATGGTGTGGGTTCGCAGCTTGATGGATTCGGCCACATCGGCATCGAAAACATGTACTACAACTGCAACAAGGCTGCCGATTTTGCGCAGGTTACCGGACTCACCAAACTCGGCATTGAGACCGTTCCCGCGATCGCCACGCGCGGTATTTTATTGGACATGGTTGCTTTGCTCGGTAATGGTCAGATGCTTAAAGAAGGCACGGTATTCAATCAGGCGGAGATCGAAGCCGCGATGAAGAAACAAGGTATCAAGGGCATCGAAAAAGGCGATGTGGTGTTGTTCTACACGGGTTGGCTGAGCTTGGTCGGCAAAGACGACAAACGCTATAACTCCGGTGAGCCGGGCCTCGGCGTCGGTGGCGCGCGCTATCTCGCGTCGTTGGGCGTTGCAGCCGTCGGCGCTGACACCTGGGGTTTGGAAGTATTGCCGTTTGAGAAAGATGCCGGCGTGTTCGGCGTTCATCAAACGTTACTGCCGGAAAATGGTGTTTATATTCTTGAGAACATGAATACCGAGGAGATGGTTAAAGATAAAGCCTGGGAATTTCTATTCACGCTCGGGCCGGGACGTTTAAGCGGCGCCGTGCAGGCCATTATTAATCCGATTGCCATTAAGTAATCGTTGTCCAAAAAAAAGCCGCGCTCGATTGGGCGCGGCTTTTCTTTGCGTGGTTAGTTCCGGCATCTTAAAATATCTAGCGCTGTCATTCCGGCGAAAGAGGGAATGACAAGAATTGATTGCGCCGGTCATGGGTGATGCGAACCGGCTAATCCTGCTCCGCAATTTGCTCGCGAATGGTTTTCGTCATATCCAATTCGCCTATTTTTCCTTTGCCGTGCTGTACATTAGCTACGATTTTTTTCGAATCTTTTTCCGGCAACACATCCTGGATTGCGTTGAGATATTTCCACACCGGCTCCGGTGTATCGACATTCGTCTTGGGCACGAATTTCGAGCGCTTTACCAATTGCATTTTATGCACATAGCGCGGGCAGTTGCCGAAGATTTCGCGCACCGCGACGCGCACGATCATTACTGCGCCGGGATACTGGCTCATCAGCGCATCGTTGTCCTGGATCGAGGCCGTGCCGTTGACGCGGATGCGGTGCGGGTTCATGAAATCGATGAACAGCATGCCAACATTGGGGTTTGACAGCACGTTGCCGGCGCTCAAAAATAAACCGTTGCCGTCAAAAATCGGAAACGCCAGCGTGGTTTCATCGACCACTTTGACGAAGCCCGGATCGCCGCCTTTGTAGGAAACTTGCGGTCGGCCCTGGGCATCCGCCGTGGCGAAGAAAAACATATCCATCGCCTCGATCATGGCTTTGTTTTCGGGAATGATCATCGGTGGCGCGAATTCGGCGATACGGTCGGCCATCTTGCGCGTGCCGAATTTATCTTGCATTTGACGCATGTGTTGCGAGTATTCGATGGGCATTGCTTTCTCCTCGTATGGTTGGTGGTGCTTAATTCAAGAACTAAACTCCTTCGATGGCGACGACGTTGGTAGTTGCGCATTTTTTGCGCAGCGCCAGCA
>JANNMV010000180.1:0-2865 GCA_031398205.1 Pseudomonadota bacterium
GCCGATGGCGCTGCGCAAGCTTTTTTGCGTAACATGGCGAATGTCCTGACCATCGATGGAAATGCCGCCGGCGCCAACTTCATAGAACCGAAACAACAAGCGCGAGAGCGTGGATTTCCCCGCGCCGCTCGAGCCGACGACTGCAACTTTGCTGCCGGGCGCAATCTGAAAATCTACGTCGCTGAGAATCGGCCGCCGTTGATCGTATGCAAAATCCACATGGCTGAAAGTCACCGCACCGCGAGTGACAACCAGTTCTCGCGCGTCCGGCGCATCTTGAATTTCGGCGTTGACGCGCAGCAGCGTGAACATCTTATCCATGTCCACCAGCGCTTGCTTGATCTCGCGATAAATCATGCCCAAAAAATTCAGCGGAATATAAAGCTGGATCAGCAACGTATTGACCAATACCAGATCGCCCAAGGTCAGCGTACCCCCCGCGACGCCGCTCGACGCGCGGTACATCAGCAAGGTCAAGCCGCTGGCAATCAGCAGACTTTGGGTGATGTTGAGCCCCGACAGCGACGTGGCGCTGCGCACTGACGCTGTTTCCCAGCGCTTCAAATTTTCGTCGTAGCGCTTGACCTCGAATTCTTCGTTGCCGAAATATTTGACCGTCTCGTAGTTAAGCAAACTATCGATGGCCTTGGTGCTGGCGCGCGAATCCATCTCGTTCATCGCACGGCGAAATTTCGTGCGCCACTCGGTGATGACGATGGTCGAGATGATGTAAACGATCAATGTGCCGAGCGTAATAATAGCGAACCAAATGTCGTACTTCGTCACCATGATGATGCCGACCAGCGTCATCTCCAACAGCGTCGGCAGAATGCTGAAGATAGCGAAGCGCAGCAGCGTCTCGATGCCGCGCGAGCCGCGCTCGATGTCGCGCGTCATGCCGCCGGTTTGGCGTTCCAAGTGAAAGCGTAGACTCAGCGCGTGCAAATGTTGGAACACCTCCAACGCCACGCGACGAATCGCTTGTTGCGCAACTTTAGCGAACACCGTGTCGCGCAGTTCGGTGAACAGTGTCGTCGAGAATCGCAGCAGTCCATACCCGATCAGCAAAAACACCGGCACCATCAACATCGCCTTTGTCTGATCCAAAGTATCGACAATCTGCTTGAGCAGCAACGGTACGCCGACATTCGCCAGCTTCGCGATTACCAGGCAGAGAAGCGCAAGGCCAACGCGTCCGCGGTAATCCCACAGATAGGGTGTCAGCGAACGCAGCACCGCGAATCCACCGGGCGATTTATTGGAGGAGGGGGTGAGCAGAGCAGGTGTGTTGGAACGGGCGTGATCGCGCATTGTTAGATTCTACACGGCGGCGACCGCGAGGAAAAACAAGGTGGCGTTATAGCGCTAGATCGTCGCGCGGTCAGCCTTACACTTAAGCGGATTTACGTGGTTGATCGCCCGCCGCACGCATCCGGCTAATTTACTCAATGTACTGCCAATGGCCTGGGAGCCAATAGGGATGCGGATCCCAGGCCACTGGCCGGATATTGAGTGCGCGCGCATACGTGAGGAGTTGGTTATTCTTACTTCGACTTTAATCAATCGTTTGATTTACGTGCTACCCTGCGCAGTTATGACAGCACAAATCACCGCAGCTCAACGGCCACAACGAAGCGACGGCGAGGAATCGCGCGATCGCCTATTGCACACGGCATTGCGTTTATTCGCCGAGAAGGGGTTTGAAAAAACCTCAACGCGCGAAATCGCCGCCGCGGCCGGCGCCAACATCGGCGCCATTAGCTATTACTTCGGCGACAAGGCCGGGCTTTATCGCGCGGTGTTTTTCGAGCCCCTTGGCAATCCGAAGGACGATATCGCGTTGTTCGACAATCCCGCATTCAGTTTGCGTGACGCGTTGCTGGGATTGTTTTCCGGTTTCCTGGAGCCGTTGAAACAAGGCGAAATTGTCCGGCAATGCGTGCGTCTGCACTTCCGCGAAATGGTCGAGCCCACGGGCCTGTGGGCGGAAGAAATCGATTGCGGTATCAAGCCGTACCACGCGGCGCTGGTCGCCGTTCTATGCCGCCATTTTGGTCTTAAGCGCGCGGACGATGATGTGCATCGGCTGGCGTTTTCCATCGTTGGGCTTGCCGTCCACTTATTTGTCGGTAGCGACATCATCGAGGCGATCAAGCCGCAACTGACCGCGACACCGAAAGCGATCGACACCTGGGCAGCGCGCTTAGTCAATTTTGCCGAAGCGATGGTGATGGCGGAAGTGCAGCGCCGTAGCGAATCGCGGTAAGTGCACTTTGCGCAATAGCGATTGCCAGAGTTACAGAATATTTAGGATCGAATGATGAAACTCAAACCCATTCTTGTTATAGCCAGCGTGGCTGCGGCATTGGCTGCGGGTGCTGCGGCGCTTTTAGCCAAGCAGTCCGTCGCCATCACTGAAAAAGCCAAACCCACGCCGGTTGCAACCGTCAAGCCGGCGTTGACGGTCACGATTACGCGACCGAGCACAGCGGATTTACCGATTACGCTCAGCGCCAACGGCAACATCGTGGCGTGGCAGGAAGCGAGCGTCGGCGCGGAAGCGAATGGGCTGCGCCTAACGGAAGTGCGTGTGAATGTCGGCGATGAGGTGAAGCAAGGCCAGGTGTTGGCGAAGTTCGCCGCAGAGACAATTCAAGCAGACGTGGCGCAGGCCCGGGCCAGCCTTGCCGAGGCGGTAGCGAACGCGCAGGAATCCGCCGCCAACGGCGATCGCGCGCGCCGCCTGAAGCCGACGGGCGCCATCAGTGCGCAGCAAATCAATCAATATCTCACGGCCGAGCAAGCGGGCAAGGCTCGTGTGCAAGCGGCGCGCGCAACGCTGCATGCGCAGCAATTACGCATGCA
>JANNMV010000196.1:0-10122 GCA_031398205.1 Pseudomonadota bacterium
AGGGCATCATCGGGAATCGATTCAAATAAAGTTTCGTCGTCACTGGTCGTTTCGTGTTTTGGCCGCCGTAGCCAATCCAGGCAGCGATTGCGCACAATCGCCGTCATCCAAGTGAGTGGCGCGGCGAGGCCGGCGTTGTAATCGCCGGCATGCTGCCAAATGCTGACAAACGCTTCTTGCAACACTTCTTCCGCCCAATCACGTCGCCGCAGCAACTTCAGCGCGACGCCGAACAAGCGCGCCGAGCTCAGCTCATACAGCCGCGCAAACGCGCGTTGGTCGCGGCGTCCGGCGGCGGCGAGCAAATCGGCAAATGGGTCGGCGCTGGTCATGGTTTGCAAGGTCGTTTAGCTCTTTTTATACGCACCAACCCGCTAAGTGGATGTATGTTTGTTCCAGTACACATCGTCGACGCCGTGGTGGTGGTTTAGTATTCGGCACAGCACAAACAACAGATCCGACAGCCGGTTGAGAAAATGCCGGCTGTGAAGCGAAATCGTTTCGCTCTGCGCCAGCGTGACCAAGCGCCGCTCGGCGCGCCGACACACGGTTCGCGCCAGGTGGCAGATACTGGCAGCGCGGCAGCCACCGGGTAAGATGAATTCCTTCAGCGGCGGGAGCGTGTCGTTTTCCACGTCCAGCCATTGTTCCAGTTCGCTGACGTGCTCTGCGCTCAGGCTGGTGTGGCCGGGAATGGCCAGTTCGCCACCCAGGTCGAACAATCGATGCTGGATCAGCGTCAATTGCGCTCTCGTGCGCGGCGGCAGGGTTTCGGTCAGCAACAAACCCAACGTGCTGTTGAGTTCATCGATATCGCCCATGGCCGCAATTCGAGCGTGATCCTTGGCCAGGCGTGAGCCGTCGGCGAGGCCGGTGGTTCCGTCATCACCGGTTCGCGTGTATATTCGCGTCAGTCGATTTGCCATCGTTGTTTCATTGCCCTATGTCGCGTTGGTGCGATGACGGCGCCAGAAGGCGCATGGCCCTAGGCCAGCCCCAGGATGGTGGCTTCTGGCACACTATGGCTGAACAGCCGCGCTGCTATTGCCTCGTGGCGATGCTTGTTATCGGCACCCAACCTTAAGATAACTCAATTATGCATAACTTTATCAGATTCTCGGTTCTTGCTGGCGCGATGCTGGTTGCCAGCGCACCCGCTTTTTCACGCTCTCCAACCACCGGCGTTACGCCGACAACAGCAGCGGTTGCGGCCGCGCACCCGCTTGCGGCGAAGGCTGGCTACGACATCTTGGCGCAAGGCGGTAACGCGTTCGATGCGGCGGTAGCGGTGAGCGCGGCACTTGCGGTGGTCGAGCCGTACGCATCCGGCATCGGCGGTGGCGGATTTTGGTTGCTGCATCGGGCTAAAGATCGCTTCGAGACCCTGATCGATGCGCGCGAAACCGCGCCCGGCAAGATTTCCGCGGCGATGTTCCTCGGCACGGATGGACAGCCTTTGCCGCGCGCCTCGCTGGAAGGCGGCCTGGCGGCGGCAATCCCCGGCTTGCCTGCTGGGTTGGTGCATCTGGCAAAAAAATACGGCAAGCTGCCGCTGAAAAAATCCCTCGCACCGGCTATTCGTTATGCACGCGAGGGATTTCGCATCGATGAGCGCTATCGCCAAATGAGCGAATCGCGGCTGGAAATGTTGCAGGGTGAACCGGCGCTAACGAAATTGTTCATGGATGGCGGCGCTATTCCCGACGAAAAATTTTCGCTGCGTCAGCCGGATCTTGCCGCGACGCTTGAGGTGTTGGCCAAGTCAGGTGTCGATGGATTTTACAAAGGCCCGCTGGCGCGGGAATTGGTGAACGGCGCCAACGCCGCCGGCGGCGTGTGGCAAATGTCCGATTTGAAAGCCTATCGGGTGATCGAACGCAAACCGGTGAAGTTTACTTTTCAGAACTTGAACATCACTAGCGCCCCATTGCCCTCGTCCGGTGGTTTGACCTTGGCGCAAAGCTTGAACATTCTTGAGTACACGCCGTTTGGCAACAATGACGAAAAAACCCGCGCCCATTACATTTCCGAGGCGATGCGCCGGGCATTTCACGATCGCGCGCGTTACTTGGGCGATCCGGCTTTCACCACGCCGCCGCTTGACGAATTGCAGGATAAAAATTACGCGGCGCGCCGAGCCCTGGGCATTGACCCGAACGAAGCAACGCCGAGTTCCACGTTGGACGACACGCCGGTGAAAAAATCCGAAGGTTCGAGCACGACGCATTTTTCCGTTATCGACCGCGCCGGAAATCGCGTCGCCGGAACGTTGTCGATCAACACGCCATTCGGTTCCGGCGTGATAGCGGGAAAAACCGGCGTGCTGTTGAACAACACCATGGACGATTTCGCCCTCAGCCCCGGCGTGCCCAACGCCTACGGTTTGGTCGGCAGCGAAGCGAACGCGATCAAGCCCGGCAAGCGGCCTTTATCGAGTATGGCGCCCACTTTTGTTGAAGACGAACGCGGCATTTTGATTCTCGGCACCCCAGGTGGCTCGCGTATTATCAGCATGGTGTTGCTCGGCATCTTGAACTACGCCAATAGCAGCGCCTTCGATGTGCAAAAAATGGTTGCCGTGCCGCGCTTTCACCATCAATATTTGCCTGATCGCATCGAAGTCGAGCCGGAAGGATTCGATGCTGAGTTAATTGCACAACTGCGTAGCCTCGGTCATAAAGTCGACCTCGCCAAACGCCGCTGGGGAAATATGCAAGCGGTATTTTTCGACAAGAAAACCGGGCTGACGCAAGTCGGAAATGACCCGCGCGGCATCGGCGGGCTGGCGTGGTACTAGCCCTTCAATTTCAGGTAACATAGGCGTCACAATGAGGGGATCACGACGCATATTCTTGAAGTCCGCCGCTGCCGCAGGCGCGGGCTTACTATGGCCGCAGCACTTGCTCGCCGACGACGCCCGGTTCGGTCCGAGCGAATTGCCGCAAGGATTTCTCGACACAGCGACATTGGAAAGGTTGCCCGGCAAAGTGCCGTTGATCCGCAAATCGTTTCGCCCGCCGAATTTCGAAACGCCCGTGGCTTATTTTCAGCAAGCGTTCACGCCGAATAACGCCTTTTTTGTGCGCTATCACGTTGCGGATATTCCGCAAGTCGACGCCGAGCGTTGGCGTTTATCCGTGAGCGGCGACGCCGCCGGCAAGACCTTGGAATTATCTTTGAATGATCTCAAAACCCAATTTGAACAAGTGGAACTCAACGCCTTATGTATGTGTTCCGGCAATCGCCGTGGGTTGTTTAATCCCCATGTCGTGGGCGTCGAGTGGGGCCATGGCGCCATGGGCAACGCGCGTTGGAAGGGCGTTCGGCTGAAAGATGTTTTGGCGCGTGCCGAAGCGCGAAAGACGGCACTGGAAATCGGCGTGAACGGCGCCGACGGACCGGCGATCGACACGGGACCTGATTATGTTAAAAGCATTCCGGCGTGGAAAGCGCTCGATGACAACACGCTGATTGCCTATGAAATGAACGGTGAGCCGCTACCCCATTGGAATGGGTTCCCGGCACGCCTGGTGGTTCCCGGTTGGACGGCAACCTATTGGATGAAGCATCTCACGGCGCTGAACATTTCCAGCAAGCCGGTCGAGGGTTTCTGGATGAAGCCCGGCTATCGAATTCCCAAAGGCAAATTTCCCTTGGTGGATCGCTTTGTTTCGCAGGACACCGAGGCCAACACGCCGATCACGGAAATGGTTGTGAATTCGCTGTTCACCAACCTGAACGACAATGTGACCGTTGTGGTCGGCAGCGTAAGCGACGCGCGCGGTGTCGCCTGGGATGGCGGTTACGGCATCGCATTGGTTGAGGTCTCGTTGGACGATGGTCAGAGTTGGCGACGCGCTGAACTGGGCCCCGACCTCGGCAAATATTCCTGGCGCCAATGGCGTTTCCCCATGCAGTTCGACAAGCCTGGCAAGCAAGTTGTAATGGCGCGCGCGGTTAATCGCATTGGCGCAACGCAAACGTTTGAGTTGATCGCCAATCCTGCCGGCTATCATCACAATGTCGTGCAGCGGATTGCGGTCGATGTGGTGTTGTAGGTTTCCAATTAAGACGATTTTCGGCAGCATCGCTTTGCTGACCGCCGCGGTGGTTTGCGCCGAGGAAAGCGCGATTCAACTTATGCCCGGCGTTGGGCAAGAAAAAGTAATATCCTATTGCAGCGGTTGCCACAGCTTGGATTACATCCAAATGAATTCTCCGTTTCCGGATCGCAAGTTGTGGGAGGCGGAAGTGAATAAAATGATCAAGGCTTTCGGCGCGCAAATTCCACAAGAAGAGATCGGTGCGATCGTTGATTATCTAACTGCGCAGTACGGCAAACCTTAATGTTTTTTGATGTAGGCTGTGTATGAAAACTTCGTTTCTAGAGTTCGAACAACCGATTGCCGAACTGGAATCCAAGATTGAAGAATTGCGCTTCGTGCAAGACGATTCCGCGGTTGATATTTCGCAAGAGATCGGCCGCCTGGAAAAGAAAAGCCAGAGCCTGGCGAAAGATATTTATGCCAGTCTGAATGCCTGGCAAATCGCCCAAGTAGCGCGTCATCCGCAACGGCCTTACCCGTTGGATTATATCGAAATGATGTTTACCGATTTCGTTGAATTGCATGGTGATCGCGCCTATTCCGACGATCGCGCCATCGTCGGCGGCATGGCGCGTTTCGATGGTCGGCCGATCGTCGTCATCGGCCATCAAAAAGGCCGCGATACCAAGGAAAAAATTCTACGCAATTTCGGTATGCCGCGTCCGGAGGGCTACCGCAAAGCGCTGCGCCTGATACGCTTGGCGGAAAAATTTTCCATGCCGCTGTTCACCTTCATCGATACGCCGGGCGCCTATCCCGGCATCGGCGCGGAAGAGCGCGGCCAATCGGAAGCCATCGCTCGAAACTTGTTTACCCTGTCGCAACTGCGCGTGCCCGTTATCTGCACGGTGGTAGGGGAGGGCGGTTCGGGTGGCGCGCTGGCGATTGGCGTGGGCGACGTGACGGTGATGATGCAGTATTCCACTTATTCCGTTATTTCTCCGGAAGGCTGTGCGGCGATTTTGTGGAAGAGTCCCGAGAAGGCGCCGGAAGCGGCGGAAACGTTAGGCATTACCGCGACGCGTTTGAAGAGTTTGGGACTGGTCGATAAGGTCGTCACCGAGCCCCTCGGCGGCGCCCATCGCGATCCGCAAGCCGCGGCGACCAACCTTAAGAAGGCCTTGCGCGAGGCGCTCAAACACGTCGACGAACATGACATCGGCGACCTGGTGGCGCTACGCCACGAGCGTTTGCGCAGCTATGGCAAGTTCAAGGAAGCTTAGCGCACTCACGCTGCTGCCACACGTCTTGTCGCGCTTGCGCGCGCACGTTCGACCGCATTCGCAACTGTGTGTCGGCCTATCCGGTGGCCGCGATTCCGTGCTGCTAATGCATTTGGTTGCCCTGGCGCGCGAGTCCTTGCCGATCACCGTATCGGCCATTCATATCAATCATCAAATCAGTCCGCATGCCGAGAGTTGGGCGGATTTTTGCGCGGCGCTTTGCACGCAACTGGGTGTGCCGTTGCAAGTCGAGCGGGTCGTTGTTGCGCACGACAGCGGTCGCGGTTTGGAGGCCAGTGCACGGGCGGCGCGCTATGCGGCTTATTCTCGCGCACCAGCCGATATGATCGCGCTCGCCCACCATCGCGACGATCAAGCCGAGACGGTATTGCTGCAGGCGGTACGCGGCGCCGGCTTGAAAGGGATCAGCGCCATGCCGCTGCTTAAAGCGTTGGACGGTGACAAGCAAATTATTCGCCCGCTGCTCGATGTCGCACCGGAAATTTTGGCGGATTATGCCGCAGTCAACGGGCTGAGCTGGATTCACGATGAGTCGAATGACGATATTCGCTTCACGCGAAATTACATTCGCCACGAGATCCTGCCACGGCTGGGCGACTGCCTGCCGCAAAGCGCGGCGAGTCTGGTGCGCTTAGGGCAACACGCGGCGCAAGCGCAGTTGTTGTTGGATGATTTGGCTAAAATCGATTGCGCAAACGTTGTCGTTGACGATCGCTTGCAATCGTCACGTTTGTTGGCTCTGTCTATGCCCCGCGCGAAAAATCTGCTGCGTTATTTTTTCGCCAGTGTGTCGATCCCCGTTCCCAACGCCGTTCAGTTGAACGAGATTTTGCAGCAACTCGGCGCGCGCAACCGGGACGACCGAACGGAAATAACTTGGGCGAACTGGACACTGCGGTGCTTTCGCGATGAGGTTTATCTAACGCCGGCCGCGCTTCAGCCCGACGTGGATTGGCAGATCGCCTGGCAGGGCGAAGCAGAATTAATATTGCCCCGGCGATGCGGCATGTTGCGTTTTGAGCCCTACGTCGGAACGGGCATCGCGCAAACGCGGTTGGTGGGTAAAAACGTTACCATTCGATCGCGCCGCGGCGGTGAAAAAATTCACCTTGAATCCTCGCGACCGCGGCGTGCGCTGAAAAATCTGCTGCAAGAAGCGAAGCTGCCGCCTTGGCGCCGCGAAATCATGCCGTTATTGTTTTGCGATGAGATGTTGGTGTGGGTGCCTGGCATCGGAATCGATCTAGAATTCACGGCGCGCGCCGATGAGCCTGGGCTGGTGATTGCGTGGGACGCTAACCAGGATTGAGATAGCATGGCCACGAGCCGCGCTGGTATTGCCTCTACAGGCATAAGGCCGATAATTTTTGAACAAGGAGCAACGCAGATGAAACTATTTTCGACTAGGCTGGCGGTGATTTTATGCGCGCTGTTTGCGCCCATGGCCCCGGCGCAAGAAAATTCACTGGAAGAAAGTCGCGCTATCGCTAATGCGCTCATGCAGCAACTCGGCGCCGCGCTGAAAAACGAAATGGCGGCCGGTGGCCCCGATGCCGCAATCAAAGTCTGCACCCAGATCGCGCCCGAACTCGCGGCGAAATTCTCACTTGAAAACGGCTGGCGCGTCACACGCGTGTCGCTCAAGACGCGCAACCCGCTGCTCGGCACGCCCGACATTTGGGAACAGCAAGCACTGAAAGATTTTGACGCGCGCGCCGCCGCCGGCGATGCGACGGACAAGCTGGATTATTCGGAAACCGTGACGGAGCCCGGCGGGCGTTATTTTCGCTATGTCAAGGCGCTCCCGGTTCAGCCACTTTGTCTGGCGTGTCACGGCGGCACGGATCAAATCTCGGAACCAATTAAGGCGACGTTGAAAGCGCACTACCCGCACGATCGCGCGGTCGGATACGTACCCGGCCAAATTCGTGGCGCGATCTCGATTAAGCGCCCCGTTCCGTAGACTAACGTTGAATACGACTTTAACTTGCAGCCGTGTATGCCTGGAGACCCGCTCTGGTATTGGCTTTCAGGGCAGCCGCTGTAAACATTCGATTGCCATACGGAGGGTTCTTGTCGCAAATCGCAACATGAAATTTGTCGGATTCGCCAAGATAGGCTAGAATTCGCTCCGAATTAGGCGGATAGCTCAGTTGGTTAGAGCACCACCTTGACATGGTGGGGGTCGTTGGTTCGAATCCAATTCCGCCTACCAATACTGGCGCGTCTTTCGCGCAAGACATTGGTTCCCGTCACACTTTCGCGCCTAACTTTCCCGAGCGCTAAGGGGAAAGCCTTTAAGGGATCGGGCGGCGCCCTGAACGGCGCGTCCTACTTGCCTGACAGCCGTGCCTACGCTGCGAGGCTGTATCCATGGGCTGTCTGGCGCGGCGCGTTGTAAAAAATCAGAAATAAAAAAGGGCGCTAAGAAGCGCCCTTTTTTGCGATCTCCGCGAGCTAATGCGCTGCTTTGAGTTTCGGCGCGTCGTGGAACTGTTCTTCTTCCGTCGAGCCGGTGAGGGCGGTAACGGACGATTGGCCCCCTTGAATCACCGTGGTGACGTCGTCGAAATAACCGGTGCCGACTTCGCGTTGATGTTTGACGGCGGTGAAGCCTTTATCGGCGGCAGCGAATTCTTTTTGCTGTAGCTCGACGAAGGCCGTCATGTTGTCGCGCGCGTAACCGTAAGCGAGTTCGAACATGCCGTAGTTGAGGGCGTGGAAACCAGCCAGCGTGATGAACTGGAACTTGTAGCCCATGGCGCCGAGTTCGCGTTGGAATTTGGCGATGGTGGCGTCGTCCAAATTGCGTTTCCAGTTGAAGCTCGGCGAGCAGTTGTAAGATAGTAATTTACCGGGGAATTTGGCATGGATGGCGTCGGCAAATTTCTTCGCGAAGGCGAGATCCGGCGTGCCGGTTTCGCACCAAATCAAATCGGCGTAGGGCGCGTAGGCTAGGCCGCGCGAGATGGCTTGATCGATACCGTTTTTGACGCGATAGAAACCTTCCGCGGTACGTTCACCGGTGACGAAGGGCTTGTCGTTTTCGTCGACATCGGAGGTGATGAGATTCGCCGCCTCCGCATCGGTACGTGCGAATAGCAATGTCGGCACCGCCATTACGTCGGCAGCTAAGCGCGCAGCGACAAGTTTTTGTACGGCTTCTTGGGTGGTAACGAGCACCTTGCCGCCCATGTGGCCGCATTTCTTCGCGCTGGCCAATTGGTCTTCAAAGTGAACGCCGGCAGCGCCCGCGTCGATCATGGATTTCATCAATTCAAACGCGTTCAACACGCCGCCGAAACCGGCTTCGGCATCCGCCACGATCGGCGCGAAATAGTCGAGATCGCCCTTGCCTTCCATATGCTGAATTTGGTCGGCGCGTTGAAATACGTTGTTGATGCGGCGCACAACGTGGGGTACGGAGTTGGCGGGATACAGCGATTGGTCGGGATACATTTCGCCGGCGATATTGGCGTCGGCAGCGACTTGCCAGCCGGACAAGTAGATCGCCTTCAAACCGGCTTTGACTTGCTGCATGGCCTGGTTACCGGTCAAGGCGCCGAGCGCATTGATGAATGGCTCGTTGTTGACCAAGGTCCACAATTTTTCCGCGCCGCGGCGGGCGAGGGTATGTTCGATCTGCAAGCTGCCACGCAGGCGCACGACATCTTCCGCTGAATAACCACGTTTCAGATTTTTCCAACGCGGGTTGGTGGCCCATTCTTGCTTCAGTTTCGCTGCTTCGGTTTCGCGACTCATCGTATTCTCCAGTTCAGTGATTCAATCGTGCGGTGTACAGCCTCAAGGCAACCACTCCGCGATGTTTAAGTCCATTGATCCGCCGCCATTGGGGTTGAGTAACAAAAGCGCGCAGATCGATCTGTTATGCGGGTGGCCGGAGATCACGTCCGACAACCGGTGAGAATGCCGTGGGTGGTCGGCAACTCATTTTTTTCACGCTCATTCGCCGGTAGGGTAAGCGAGCGCTTTTGTTGTTAAAGATAACAGTTATCTAAATAATGCGGTGCAACAATTTTCGCCTTTACTTTTCGCGGCGACTACAGGAGTGCTACCTCGCTTACGACGATGCCGTCCGCGTCGGCGTACAGCCAATGGCCGGGCGTGAATTTTACGCCGCCGAATGCCACGGCAATGTCGCCTTCGCCACTGCCTTTGCGTTGACTGCGTAGTGGGTGGGTGTTAAGCGCGCGTATGCCAACATCCATGGTTTGCATCGCCACGCTATCGCGCACGCAACCGTAAACAATGACGCCGCTCCAGTTGTTTTGCTGCGCCAACAAAGCCAATTGGTCGCCGACCAGGGCGCAGCGCATGCTGCCGCCACCGTCGACAACGAGCACGTTGCGTTGGCCGGGTGTGGAAAGAGCTTGGCGAACTAAGGCGTTGTCCTCAAACACTTTAAGCGTACGAATTTGCCCGTAAAACGCAGCCCGACCACCATAGGCCACGAACATTGGCGCTACAATACTAAGATGGTTGCTATGTTCGTCGCAAAGATCGGCGGTGGCGAAAGTTGTCATGTTGCGTTGCATTTATTGAAGAGTCAGTATAAACCAGTTTCATGTATTATATAAGACATAAGACTTTCCTGCCAATTTATCCCTCACGAAGGAGTTACCCATGACCCAACAGGTCAAAATCCCGAGCGTAGGCCAGAAGATTACGGTCAATGCAAACCACACCCTTACCGTCCCGGATCAGCCGATCATCCCTTATCTTGAAGGCGATGGCATCGGCATCGATATTAC
>JANNMV010000231.1:0-2784 GCA_031398205.1 Pseudomonadota bacterium
GACCTTGGATCGCGAGGAACACGCCGGGCTTGCCGTCGATCGCGGCCGCGCCGATGGACGGCGCCGCGCCCTTTTCGACGATAGCGACATCGCCGAGCGTGATCGACTGCGTTGCGGTTTCGTGCACCACGATTTGCGCCAACTGCTTAAGCGAGAGTGTCTGCCCTTCGGTGGTCACGATGATGCGCTGATTGGCGTTTTCGATGAAACCGGCGCCGCGTACCGCACTCGCCTTGCGCGCCGCCGCCGCCACTTGCTCCAGCGTAAGCCCGTAGCGCACCAGCTTCTGCGGTTGCACGCGCACCTGCCACTGCTTCAAATCGCCGCCGAACACATTCACATCCGCCACACCCGAGACGCCGAGCAAATGCGGCCGCACGATGCGATCGACGAAAGTGCGCAATTCCATCAACGAACGTTTCTCCGATGTCAGGCCGATGCCGAGCACCGTGCTGGCGGACGAGGTCAACGGCGTGATGTTTGGCGTTATGCCCAGTGGCAAGTTGCTTTGCGTCGTGGTCAGGCGTTCCGCGACGAGCTGGCGATTACGATAGATATCCGATCGATCGGAAAAAATCACCGTCACCACCGACAGACCGGGAATCGATTGCGAGCGCAGCGACTGAATACCCGGCACGCCGGAGATACCGTTCTCGATCGGCTGTGACACGAGCGTCTCGACCAGCTCGGCGGACAAGCCCGGCGCCTCGGTTTGGATCACCACTTGGGTCGGCGAAAACTCGGGAAATACATCCAAGCTCGCATTGTTGATCCGGTACAAACCGTACACCATCACGGCCATCGCCAAAGCGATCACCACACCGGCGCGACGTATGGAAAAACGAACGATGGAGGCAATCAAAGGAGGCTTTGCGTTTAGATTATTTGATTGCGTAGGATGGGTAGAGCGCCAGCGAAACCCATCAACACCTCCAAGAAGCGCATGGATACCGGGTGGGGGGCTGGCCTAGGGCCACCCAGGGCCATTGCCTTCTGGCGATGCATCGCCCGGAGGCACGCTGGGCGCGGCTCGTGGCAACGTGCGTTGATGGGTTTCGCTGGCGCTCTACCCATCCTACAGAATCGCTTAATCGTCGTTTTCATCTTTTATTTGGTAACGAAATTCTTACGACAACAATAATTGCGCGCCGCTGACGACCACGCTATCGCCCGCCTTGAACGGCGCGCCGTTGAACCAACCATCGCCGGTTGATTCGCCGCCGGACACTTCGCGGCGCTCGAACGCTTCGGCGCCGCGCTTGAGGTAAACCCACGCTTTGCCGCCATGCCACACTTGTGCGGAAAATGGAATCGACACGCCGCTGCGGGCGCTGCTTGCGTCTTCCAGCGTCGCGGCCACCCGCATACCGACGCGCAGGCCAACACCGGGCGCGCGATACCAAAAGGTGCGACCGGCAACTTCGCTGTCGGCTTGCAACGCCGGCGAAACATACTGGGCGAGAACGCTTTCGCCAGCGCCGCCGACTGGAGAAATTTTAATGGCCGCCGGCGGATCGCCGCCTTGCGTGCCCCAGGACAATTGCACTAAGACCTGGCGACCGCTCAACATATCCTCGAATTCACGATTGCCGCCAAGCGCCATGCGACTCAGCACCTCGCCCCACTGTTGCCGCGCCGCGCTGCGAATGTTGGCCACTTCGCTTTCACTCGCCGCACGTTTTGCTTGGTCGGATTTCCAATCGGATTCCGCCGACTGCACGGCGCGCAAACTAACCATTTGCTTATCGCGAAACAGTGTCTGCATACGTTCATACTCGGCACTGCTGCGCGTGAGCGACGCTTGCACCACGCGAATCTCATTTTGCGCCGCGACGTAACGCGCGCGTTGCTCGACCAGCGACTGAATGTTGACAACACTGCCATAAATTTCCGCTTTGGATTGCAACGTGTAGGCCTCCAGCGCACGCGTGACAATGGCGCTGCCCTGCTGGGTCTTTTTCGAAACACGCACCAGGGTCGCACCGTCATTTGATTTTTCTTGTGCGGCTAGTTGAGTTTCGACCTTTTCGTCGGCATTGTTCAGCGCAGCGATCTCATCGCGGGCGTAATACACCAATGCGCAAGCGAGCGCGACGATGATGGCGAGCAGGATGCCGATTACGTAAATTAGACGACGGGATGCCATGGAATTGGATGAGGATGAATTGTTGGGTGCATTGTATTGTTCTTATCGTCGAGCACAACCTAAATTGCGACTATCGGTAAAATTTCATCCGCTTCCCTCATAGCCCTAGGCTAGCCACTGGCCTAGGGGCCAGGGCTACCCCGTCCTCACTGGCCTCCCAGAGGGAGAAGGGCATTTATCCTCTCTTCCTCTGGGAGAGGGTGCAGGGTGAGGGAGCGGCGCTTCAGATATCGCCAGCGGTCATTAAATAACAACTGACGTTCGCTCGCGACGCTGGATTCCCGCCGACGCGGGAATGACGACCTAGCGGCGTGACACTAGAAGCCGTAAATCAACTCCGCAAACGCACCGCGATTTTTCTCCAGACGGCCAAAAAATGAATCGTCCGGCCCGCCGTAGTAGTCCAAACCGGCGACGGCTTTCCATTTATCGTTGATCGCGTAGGTCACTTTTGGGCGCAGAAAATAGCCGTGCCGAGTGACATCCCAAATTCCCGCGACTTCGCCTTCCAAGGCCTCGTTCATCCATTTATTGCTGATGCGAAACGTGATGCCGTGTTGCGTTCGATCGCGCTGATTCGAAATGACTGCCTGGGTTAACGCGATGTCTTTGAGCGCCGGGTTCGCGACGTTCGATGG
>JANNMV010000245.1:0-2580 GCA_031398205.1 Pseudomonadota bacterium
CGCGTCTTCGGGTAAGGTGGAACTGCCAAAACTGGAGACCTTCTTGCCGCTACGGTCGATTACATACTTGTGAAAGTTCCACTGTGGCCGCTCGCCAGAGAGGGCCGCGAGTTGGTCGTAAAGAGGATTGCCGTTGGCCGCCCGAACGCTGGATTTCTCAAACATCGGGAACGTCACTCGATACGTTCGCTCGCAAAATTCCGCAATATCCGCTGCCGCACCCGGTTCCTGGCGCCCGAAGTCGTTACTGGGAAAACCAAGTACCACCAAACCGCGCGCGCTATATTTTTGGTACAGCGCCTGCAATCCCTTGTACTGCGGCGTGTTGCCGCAATAACTCGCGGTATTTACGACCAGCAGCACTTTTCCTTGGTATTGGCACAGGCTCTGCGTCTCGCCGCCCTTCAAAGGCGCGAACCGTTGATCCAGAAGATCAGGGCAGTTCGCTTGCGCGGTCAATGCCGTAGTCAACAGAATGATCCGGAGCGCATAACGCCACATTCGCGAGCGCTGTTAAAGCTGTAGCAACGGTTGATGGCCGTTGAGGCTTGAGTCGGCGCCGCGCAGCGCCGTGGCGTCACGATGCCAGCGCAAATACGGTTGCCACCTAGCGTCCCGATCCGAGGCTTCGGGTAAGGCTTGGCGACGCTCGCGTTTGACGCTATCGACGAAAGGCTTGCTGGCGCCTGACGGCGCGGCGTCCTTCGCAAGGACGTTCATGGTGGCGCCGCAGAGCGCAACCGCAAGACACCATTTGCTTATTTTCATCATTACCTCCGCACACACAAATTGCTGTAATTAACCGTATTCTGTGATAATTTAGGCGCAGCGTAAGTGAATAATGAGGACTTGTCGGGTGAGCCCTCGACAGGGCAGTCATACCGCTGATTTGCCTAGGACAAACTATAAATGATTCAGCCCACGGATACAACCACGCTTGTATCGATCAGTGTGGTAGAGCGCGAAACGGGTATTAGCAAGGATACACTGCGAATTTGGGAGCGGCGCTATGGTTTTCCCCAACCGAGCCGCGATCTCAACGGCGACCGCGCCTACGCGTCGCAGGACATCGAACGCCTGAGAGCGATTAAACGCTTAATGGACCACGGCATGCGGCCCGGAAAGCTGGTGCAGCAGTCACTCAGCCAACTGTTAAAAATTTCCACTAAGCGTAACCCGGCGCGGTCGGCGAGTTCACCGCACCAAGGAGAAATTGAGCGCTACATCGGCATGATCCGGCGCCATCAACTGAGTGATCTGCAAAAATCCCTACAACAATCGCTACTTCGCTACGGCGTGCGACCGTTCATCTGTGACATTCTGACGCCGCTCAACACTTACGTCGGCGAAGCCTGGGTAGGCGGTGACCTGGAAATATTTCAGGAGCACGCCTACACCGAAATCCTGCAGAATATGTTGCGCCATGCCATTGTTAACTACGAAAAAAGTTCGCGGCCGCCAAAACTATTGCTGGCCACATTACCGAAGGAGCAGCACAGTGTGGGACTGCTGATGCTTGAAGCAGCGCTGGCGGTGGAGGGCGCGCATTGTGTTTCGCTCGGTGCGCAGTTACCCATCACGGAAATCGTCCGCGCGGCGGCGGCTCATCATTGCGATATCGTCGCGATATCGTTTACCGGCGCCTATCCGGTCAAGCTGATCGGCGAAGGTTTGGCTAGTCTGCGTCGGGAATTGTCTTCCAGTATTGAAATTTGGGCAGGTGGAAGCGCCATTGCTCGATCTAAGCGTACTGTGGATCACGTTAATTTCCTGCCGACGCTGAATCACGCCATCAAGGAAGTGAGCTTGTGGCGGCAGCGTCATCACGTCAATAAATCGCGCGCCGGTTGACTCCCGCATAAGCCCGAACCGCGCTCATGGCGTTAAATTCGCTTCGCGATTGAGCAAACCTTTGCGCAGCCTGATCGCGAGGTCGAATGTTATAATTTAACGTTAACCATCAACGGTTTCGCGTTCCATTGCCATGGCGGTTTCGCAGCACATTTTCACCTTGGGCATCAATCACCAAAGCGCGCCGGTCGCCATTCGGGAACGTATGGCTTTTCCGCCGGAATTGCTTGTACCCGCGCTACGTGAATTGGTGCAATTGCCCGGCGTCTCCGAGGGCGCGATTTTATCCACCTGCAACCGGACGGAAATCTACTGCCATGCCAGCACACCGAACGCCATTTCGCGCTGGCTGACGCAGTATCACGCGCTGGACTCGCACCACGTCGAACCTTATCTCTACCAACACGCCGACGGCACGGCGGTGAAACACGCGTTTCGCGTCGCGTCGGGTTTGGATTCCATGGTCATCGGCGAGCCGCAAATATTAGGCCAGGTGAAAGAAGCGGTGCGCACAGCGCGCGAATCGGGCACGCTGGGATTGTTGCTGGATAAACTTTTTCAAACCACATTCTCCGTCGCTAAAGAAGTCCGTAGCACGACGGAAATTGGCGCAAACTCCGTATCCATGGCCGCCGCCGCGCTGAAGCTTGCTAATCGCATTTTCGGGCGCATCAACGATCAGCGCGTGCTTTTCATCGGCGCCGGCGAAATGATCGAGCTGGTCGCGAC
>JANNMV010000298.1:0-6703 GCA_031398205.1 Pseudomonadota bacterium
CGACGGATCGGGATGATCAAAGCTGACCGAGCCGATGGCGTTGAAGCGGCGCAAATCGTATTTGTAGGGCGCGTAATTGCCGTGCCAAGCGACCACATCGAGCGGCGAATGATCGATTGCCGCCGACCACAAGTTGCCGGCAAATTTCGCGACCAGTTCGAAGCTGCCTTGGCGATCTTCATACCAGGCCATCGGCGTTAAAAAGTCACGCGGATTCGCTAGGCAATTGGAACCGATTGGCCCTAGATCGGGCAAGCGAAAATGGGCGCCGAAGTTTTCACAAACATAGCCACGGGCGGATTCGTCAAGCAACTCGACGCGAAAGCGCAGGCCGCGCGGAATAACAACCAACTCTTGCGGCTCGACATCAATCTGGCCCAATTCCGTCGCAACGCGCAACCGTCCCTGCTGCGGAACAATCAGCAATTCACCGTCGGCATTATAAAAAAAACGATCAACCATGGAACGGTTTGCGGCGTACAAATGAATTCCGCAACCGGATTGCGCAGCCGGATCGCCGTTACCGGCCATGCTGACAAGGCCATCGACGAAATCCGTCGGCATGCTTGGCAAGGGCAGGGGATCCCAACGCAGTTGATTTGGTGACGGATCGACTTCGCCGAAGCGATTGGTCAATCGGCCATTGTCGATGCGCTTGAACGGCTCGTGCTTTGCGGCGGGCTGAATGCGATACAGCCATGAGCGTCGATTACTGGCGCGCGGCGCGGTGAAGGCGGTGCCGGACATCTGTTCGGCATACAAGCCGTAGGCGCAGCGCTGCGGCGAATTCTGGCCAACCGGTAGCGCACCCGGTAGCGCTTCGGTAGCGAATTCGTTGGCGAAGCCCGATTGGTAGCGTAGCGATTCCATGTTGAGCGAATTAACCTTCCAGCGACGCCCACATTTCTTTGTCGCGGTGGGCGGTCCAGATGCGTGGATCAGGATATTTCGTGGCTTCATCGTAAGCACGCGTCACGTCGAACGGCAAGCAGTGATCGAAAATGACCCAGTGGCCATATTTGGGTTTGAGTGAATCGCGCGCCGCGCCGTAAATCGCGCGCAAATCTTTTCCCGCTTCCGCGCCGGCTTTGACGCTGACATATAGCTCGCTGACAAAATTGCGCGTGTCGTCGAGGCCGCGTTGCACTTGTTCGGGTGTGGTCAACGCGGCCCCGCGTCCGGGTACCAGCTTCGCCGGTTTGAGCGCAGCGATGGCTTGCAAGGTGTGTGGCCAATCCTGAAAGTAGGCGTCGCCCGCGTAAGGTGTCGCGCCGAATTCCACTAAGTCACCGGAGAACAACACACGTTGTTGCGGCAACCAAAGCACGGTGTCGCCCTTGGTGTGACCGCGCCCGAGTTGCATGATCTTGACTTCGAGTTTGCCGAGCCACAGTGTCATCTCGCCCTTGAAGGTCAGCGTCGGCCACGTCAGGCCCGGCACCGACTCCACCGAGCGAAACAAACGTGGGAAGCGCTCGATCTCGCTCTTCATGTCCTGCTCGCCGCGCTCGACGATGAGATCGCGCGTATCTTGGCTGGCGATAATGTGATCGGCCTTATACGCCGACGCACCTAATACGCGCACCGCGTGGTAATGGGTCAGCAACACGTAGCGGATCGGCTTATCGGTGATTTCGCGAATGCGGCGGATGACGTCTTGCGCCATCACCGGCGTGGCTTGCGCATCGGCCACCAGCACCGCATCATCGCCGATAATAATGCCGGTATTCGGATCGCCTTCCGCCGTGTAGGCGTAGGCATTTTCCGATAGTTGTTCAAAGGTAATTTTCTTTTCGGCCAGATCGGCCTGGGAGGCAAAAGCCTTGGACACGGTAACTCCTCGCAATTGATGCTCGGCAGGCGCCGAATGAGACAATATTTTACCTTTTGTAACCGAGGCTTCGAGTAATGATTCGCGCGCGAGCGTTCCTGGCGTTACGGGTACGTCTGCTCAATGTTTAACTATATGGCTGGGAGCCGCACCAGTATTGGCTCTCAGGCCGATTAATTGCGTTTTTTGCAGCCAGGAAACACGACATAGCTTCGTTACGGCGCTTTCAATGAACCAGAACTAAACGGTGGATCAAGCGTGGCTTAAATGCAACGCGTGATCCACCCCACAACTGCTGCGCGGTTCATGGCTCGTGTGCAGTATCAGCGGCGCCGACACAGGCGCTCGCAATGACTGAGCGTGTCTTTAAGATTTCGGCGCGGGACATCGCCCACCGTAGGGTGGCCTCAGCATCGCTGCGGTTTTGCCGGTGTTCGCGGCGCGCAAAGTTTCCGCTTGCTTGGCAACACGCGCGGCGTCCGCGGCCTTGTCGGATTTCAACAGGGCTACTTTGTAGTCGTCTAGGATTTCCGCGTAGCCAATAGGATCGCTTTTCCCTGCATTCGCCTTGTCTAGTTCCGGCATGGCGCGCTCGAAGTAACCTACGGCTTCAGCCAATTTGTTTTGCGCCAGATTCAGGCGGCCCAGCTCAGCCAGGGCTTGGGGCAAGCGATTGTTCAGCGTATATGCCTCGTTCAGGCTTTGCGCCGACTTGTCGAATTGGCAAGTCGCGCCCAACGCCCGGCCGAGCTTATAGTGAAAATCGGATCTAACGCCTTTACCTTCTTCCGCCCATTCCGCATTTTGCAATGCGAGAAAGTATCTTTTTCCGGCTGCGTCCCAATTGTTTTCCCGCTCAGCTTTCAGCGCTTCGCGATTGTAAAGCGAGTAGTTGTTTTGAAACGTTGGTGTATCGAGTGCCTTGCAGCCAACGAGTAACAATACGGTGATGGCGAAAGTAACAATAGGTTTGCGAGTCATATTTTCTCCAGACAAATTGCTTTATTACTTCACCGGCGTTCCGCCACTTCCTCCTCGGAATTCGAGACGGAAATGGCAGAACTGCGAGGGCTATTTTGTGCGCAGAAAATAGCGCCCACGGAAGCTTACTTCTTGAACGATGGACTCAACGGATTGCTAGTGTCCATGTAAGAAACAAACTTAGACGCGTCTACATCCTTGCCGTCGCCCGCCATTGCTTTCCACGATGCAATTTTCGCCGTCAACTTGGGATTTTTGTCGTAACCTGGGGCGAGAGGGTTGCCCTTATTTAGGTATTCTTCCATTGAGACCATGCCATCGCTGTTCAGGTCGATCTTGCAGAATTCCATGAAATACTTCTTCTGGGCTGCCGTATTATAGGCTGGCGACAGCGGGTTATCCGCAGCGACGGCCACCGATGAAATCAAGGTCACACCAAGTGCAACAGCAGTCAGTAAAGATTTAGCCAACATTTGAGTTCTCCATTCATATTGTGATTGTCTCATCCAATTTTACCGGAATTTGCAAGGTTAGAATGGGCTGAGACGACGTTAGTATATCGCATAAATTACTTAAAAATAAACCGGTAAATCAATGTGTTTACGAAAAAAAGGAAAAGACTGATGACTCAGCGGCAGCGACCGATCACAGCACGGGTTTTATCTGAGTACGGCGCCGTGCGTCGATGACACTCTCTGTTTTTGGTATCGAGCCATTTACGGGTTATACGCAGCAGCGCGCAGTTTGGATGCGGAAAAATTTGATTTGAAATTACTTGTTATGCTTTGAATGATGGAAGCGGTCTTGGTTCACTCACCCGAGGAAGGGAAAATACCGGTCAAATTTTCGGCAGGGTAACGCCGCTCTGGCCTTGGTACTTACCGCCGCGATCCTTGTAACTGATTTCGCAGACTTCATCGCTTTCGAAGAAAATTACTTGCGCCACGCCTTCATTCGCGTAAATTTTTGCCGGCAATGGCGTGGTGTTGGAGAACTCCAGGGTCACATAGCCTTCCCATTCCGGTTCGAACGGCGTGACATTGACGATAATGCCGCAGCGCGCGTAAGTTGATTTTCCCAGGCAAATGGTTAGCACGTTGCGCGGGATGCGGAAAAATTCAACCGTGCGCGCCAGCGCAAACGAATTCGGCGGAATGATGCAATGATCGCCCTGAATGTCCACAAAGGATTTGTCGTCGAAATTTTTCGGATCGACGATGGTGGAGTTGATATTGGTGAACAACTTAAATTCGTTGGAGCAGCGGATATCGTAGCCGTAGCTCGATGTGCCGTAGGAGACGATGCGCTTACCATCGATATGGCGGACTTGATTAGGCTCAAACGGCTCGATCATGCCGTGCTGCGCCGCCATGCGGCGGATCCACTTGTCGGATTTGATGGTCATGTCGTGGAGAGATGCGTTAACGAGATCGCGATGGTACAGGCTCCGACGTGAGCTTTCAATGCGGAATCACGGTTTTGCAAAGCGTTCTTTCCCGGTGAAGAGTAAATAATGTTTACCGGTCGCGCGGCCTATCATGGTGATGCCGACCCGGTTGGCGACTTCGTAACCCATTTGCGTGAGGCCGGAGCGGGAGATTAAGAATGGAATGCGCATCTGTGCCGCCTTGATTACCATTTCCGAGGTGAGTCGGCCTGTGGTGTAAAAAATTTTATCGGCGCCGTCGACGTGGTCGAGCCACATCATGCCGGCGATGGCGTCCACCGCATTGTGGCGGCCGACATCTTCGACGAAGTAGAGCAGTTTACTGTCCTGGAACAACGCGCAACCATGCACCGCGCCGGCTTGCTTATAGACCGTATCGCGAATGCGAACTTCGTTGAGCAATGCGAAAAACGTTTGCTCCCTGAGCCGTACGTCGTCGCGTAATTTTATCGAATCGATTTCGTCCATCAAATCGCCGAACACCGTGCCTTGGCCGCAGCCGGTCGTGACCGTTCGCTTTTCCATTTTCTTAGCGAGGTCGGCAATACCATTTTTGGTCATGACAGCGGCGGCGTTCACTTCCCAATCCACTTGAATGCTGACGATGTCTTCAATATTTTTGACCAAACGCTGATTACGCAAATAGCCAATGGCCAGCGCTTCCGGCGCCGCACCAAGCGTCATCAGAGTGACGATTTCGCGCTTGTCGACATATAGCGTGAGCGGATGCTCGCCGGCGATGGACGTGGGCTCGACTGCGCCGGTTTCGTTCAGCGCATCGACCATGAATGTCGCGGGACGTGCGGCGTTAGATAGTGTCGGGCGATACATGGACTACCGTGCCAAGAAGCGCATGGATGTTAGGCCTTGGAGCATCATGCTTGGAGAGCCGCGCTGGTGCTGGGCCACCTCGGGCCATTACCTCGCGAATCTGAGGTTTAAACACGCTTTAAAAATCTACTGCAACCAATTGACGACTATGCCGCAACTTGTTCGAACGAAAAATTTGCGATATCTGCTCGCTCCCTCGCGTGTTCGATGGTTATGCTCACTAGATTACCGTTGCTGTCGAGATCCAAAAGTGTGTTTTCGTCAAGGTCTCTAGTCTGTGCGACCGGAAGGTTGTTGAGCGTAACCAAGACCGTGTCGGTGTCGGGAAAATACTGAACTTTCATACTGATTCCTTAAACGAGCGATCGAAAAATGCATTACGAACAGTTTCGCCGTCACTGAGTAGGACGACCCGTAAAACCCGATTTTCCATTTCAGCAATTTTTGCCCAGCGCCGAATGCGGCCATCGGCTTGTATCGTTTCCTTGATCGGGCCGAGTACTGTTTCCTCGATCCATTCAATCTTGATATCGTGCCGATCGGCTCTGGTGCGCAGCGTGTGAAAGTATTGAGTAAATTTCAGATTTGACACGGAGGTTCTGTCGCAATCTTAACCGCCGATATAAGACATTTCAATTTTTTGCAGCTTCACCGTCGCATCGGAACGAATTTCCGAATAGCGATCGCCGCGAACACGCCAAATGCCGGTCACGTAATCGAGGATTTCCTGATCGCTTGAACCGCCGCGCAGCATTTGCCGGATGTCGTGACCTTGCGTTGCGAATAAGCAGGTGTAGAGCTTTCCCTCCGTCGACAGTCGCGCGCGCGTGCAAGTGCCACAAAAAGCCTGCGTAACGGAACTGATGACGCCGACCTCGCCGCTGCCGTCGGCATAACGCCAGCGCTCCGCGACTTCGCCGGTGTAGTTCGGGTCGATGGCTTCGAGCGGCATTTCCGCGTGAATGCGGCGGATCACTTCGGCGGAGGGAATCACGTCGTCCATCTTCCAGCCGTTGGTGGCGCCGACATCCATGTATTCGATGTAGCGCAAAATGTGGCCGGAGTTCTTGAAGTAGCGCGCCATTGGCACGATGTCTTGATCGTTGACGCCGCGCTTGACCACCATGTTGACTTTGATCGGTGTGAGGCCAATGGACGCGGCAAAGTCGATGCCTTCCAGCACCCGCGCGACGGGGAAATCGACGTCGTTCATCGCTTTGAAAACTTTATCGTCGAGGGAATCGAGACTCACGGTAACGCGCTTCAATCCGGCGTCCTTGAGCGACTGCGCTTTTTTCTTCAGCAGTGATGCGTTAGTCGTCAGCGTCAAATCCAAATCGAGTTTCGCCAACATCTCGATCAACTTCTCCAGATTGCGGCGCACCAGCGGCTCGCCGCCGGTGAGGCGAATCTTTTCGATGCCGATTTCTTTGAACAAGCGCGCGACGCGAGCGATTTCCTCGAAAGTCAGTAGCGAGGTATGTTCAAGGAACTGGTAATCCTTGCCGAACACTTCTTTCGGCATGCAATACACGCAGCGGAAATTGCAGCGATCCGTGACCGAAATGCGTAAGTCACGGAGTGGGCGGCTGAGTTTATCGACTAGTTTGGAA
>JANNMV010000333.1:0-3714 GCA_031398205.1 Pseudomonadota bacterium
CAATGTGTTTGCGGCCAGAAACGTGGCGCGCGACTTTTTTCGCGGATTCATCCAGCGATTCAAACGACGCACCCAGCAGTCGTTCGGCGAACTGATTTGGTTTTTGCATGATGTCTCCCAAGGCGATAGAGGTGAGCGTCCGACTTATTGAGATGCTACTTAGTATGGCAGTATCGCTGGAAAGCCGCATGGCCCTAGGCCAGCCGCTGGATACTACCTCACCGGGCATAACTTGCCAGGGCCGGATGGTTCTAGGGTCAGGTAAGCTGGATAAGGTTCGCGGCCCGGTAGGGTGCATTTATGCACCACGGATGTTGAACGGTGCATGAACGCACCCTACGTTTTAATCGCCGCGCAACAATTCGTTGATGCTGGTCTTCGCCCGTGTTTTCGCGTCGACTTGTTTCACAATCACGGCGCAATACAAGCTATATTTTCCATCACTCGACGGTAGATTTCCCGACACGACAACGGACCCCGGCGGAATTTTTCCATAGCTGACTTCGCCGCTCTCGCGGTTGTAAATTTTCGTGCTCTGGCCGAGATACACGCCCATGGAAATCACCGAGCCTTCGCCGACGATGACACCTTCGACCACTTCCGAGCGCGCGCCGATGAAACAGTTGTCTTCGATGATGGTCGGGTTGGCTTGCACCGGCTCGAGGACGCCGCCGATGCCGACGCCGCCACTCAGGTGAACGTTCTTGCCGATCTGGGCGCAGGAGCCAACCGTGGCCCAAGTGTCAACCATCGTGCCCTCGTCGACGTAGGCGCCGATATTGACGTAGGAGGGCATCAGCACTGCGTTCTTGGCGATGAACGAACCCTTGCGCGCGATCGCCGGCGGCACCACGCGGTAGCCGCCTTTTTGGAAATCTTGCGCGGTGTAGTTGGCGAATTTTGAATCGACTTTATCGAAGTAATGGGTGTTGCCGCCGTCCATGATGTCGTTGTCTTTCAAACGAAACGACAGCAGCACGGCTTTTTTGATCCACTGGTGCGTCACCCATTCGCCGTTTATTTTTTCCGCGACACGGATGCTGCCGCTGTCGAGATTGTTCAGCGTTTCCGCGACGGCGTCTTTAACATTGGTCGGCGCCGACGTGGGCGAAAATTCCGTGCGCCGCTCCCACGCGGCGTCGATGGTTTGTTGCAGACTCATGGTTTTCCCTTAAAGCGTTTTGACAAATTTGGCGATGCGGTTTGCCGCGTCGATGCATTCATTGAGCGGCGAAACCATTGCCAGGCGCACGTGATTGGCGCCGGGATTCACCCCGTGTGCATCGCGGCCAAGGTAACTGCCGGCGAGCACCGTGACGTTTTGATCTTGATATAAGCGCCGTGCGAATTCGGTGTCGGCAATCGGCGTTTTGGCCCAAAAATAAAACGCCGCATCCGGTAAGGTGAGCGGTAACACCGGGTTCACGATATCGTAAAACGCGCGAAACTTTTCCCGATACAGGCGACGATTTTCGATGACGTGGGCTTCATCTTTCCAGGCAACTTCGCTCGCTGCCTGCACCGTTGGGCTCATGGCGCTGCCGTGGTAGGTGCGATAGAGCGCGAATTTTTTCAGTATCGCCGCATCGCCGGCGGCATAGCCGGAACGCATGCCGGGCACGTTGGAGCGCTTGGACAAACTACCCATTACGACAAGCCGCGCGTAATCGCTAAGACCCAACTGCTGCGCCGTTTCCAGCGCGCCGAGTGGTGGCTTGGCGTTATCGAGATAAATTTCCGAATAGCATTCATCGGATACGATGGTGAAGCCATGCTGCGCCGAGCGATTAAATAGTTGCTCCCACTCGTCGATCGCCATGACTTTGCCCGTCGGATTGGACGGCGAGCAGGCGTAGGCCAATTGGGTGCGCGCCCACACCCCATCCGGGACCCTCGCCGCATCGAAGCGGAAATTATCTTGTGCAACGGTGTTAATGAAATACGGCTGCGCGCCGGCGAGCAGCGCCGCGCCTTCATAGATTTGGTAAAACGGATTCGGGCAAATCACCGTCGCGTTGGGTTGAGTGCGATCGACGAGGGTCTGGGCAAGGGCGAAAATCGCTTCGCGGCTGCCCAACGTAGGCAGAACCTGCGTGGCGCCATCTAGTTGATTCAGGCCGTAGCGGCGTTTCAGCCAATCCGCGATGGTGGCCCGCAGCGAGTCGCTGCCGAGCGTCAACGGATAGCGCGATAGGCCGCCTAAATTATCCGCTAGCGCGGCAGTGATGAACGGCGGCGTCGGATGCTTAGGCTCGCCGATGGACAACAAAATCGGGCTGAGTGCGGCGTTTGGCGTGGTATTTTTGAAAAGTCCGCGCAACTTTTCAAATGGGTACGGTTGTAGGAGAGCGAGATCGGGATTCATGTTTTTGCACCGTATGGTTTCCTACGGTGTTGTAGCCAATGATTGTTGTTTTGAGTGATAAGATGCGCGGCAAGTTCCGCCGACGAATTTCAAGGCCGTATTATATTCCCGATGCCCAATCAACCAAACAAATATTTTCCACCGACGCTGGCGCTGCTGTTTGCCACGGCAATCTGGGGAACGGTCTGGTATCCGTACCGTCTCCTGCAAACACAAGGTTTGCCGGGTACGCCAGCGACGTTTCTGACTTACCTCGTGACGTTTCTTCTCGCGGCGATGTTCTTTACCAAATCGTGGCGCGAATTTTCCCGCGCGCCGTTGCTGTTCGTCGCGCTTGCCTTCTGCTCGGGCTGGGCCAACTACGCTTATGTGATGGGCACGCTTGAAGGCGAGGTGATGCGGGTGCTGTTATTGTTTTATCTGGCGCCCGTATGGACGGTGCCACTGGCGCGCTGGTTGCTCGACGAACGTCCGTCAAACACGACCTATGGCGTCGTCGTGCTCGCCCTGATCGGTGCAGTGACGATGTTGTGGCGCCCCGATATTGGTTGGCCGCTGCCGCGCGATCGCGCCGACTGGTTCGGGCTGTCGGCTGGATTTGCCTTCGCGCTGAACAATGTATTGGGGCGGCGTTTGGGGGATTGCGGCGTCGGCGCGAAGACGTTGGCGAGTTGTTTGGGCGTGCTGGCGATCACTGGCGTGGCGTTGTTAGTGGCGGGCAATTTTGACAGCGTGACGCAAGTCCCCAGTGCGGCGAGGCTGTATCTTGTGATGGGCGTGGGCGCGGTTTTGTTTTGCAGTACGCTGATGGTGTTTTACGGCGTTGCCCAAATTCCCGCCATTCGCGCCATTGTCATCATGTTGTTCGAGTTGGTGGTCGGCGCGATTTCATCTCATTGGCTGGCGGGGGAAAGCCTATCGATACGTGAATGGCTCGGCGGAATACTCATTGTCGGCGCGACGCTGTTTTCTGCGCTTCCGGATCGCAAGTCGCACTAACCGCGCACGTTTGATTGACTTTCGAACTGGCCGAAATCCACTCTGGGCGCGGCTTGCCAGCCTTTTTTACGATGTTCCGCGACGACGTTGGTAAATATTCCGCCACGCACGTAAAATTTCGCCGTTAAGCGCAAAAAGCGCGGCTGCATTGCGCTTACCAGGTCATCGACGATTTTATTGGTGACCGCCTCGTGAAACGCACCTTGATTGCGGTAAGACCAGATATAGAGTTTCAAGCTCTTCAGTTCGATATTCTTTTTATCCGGGATGAAATCCAAATACAGCGCCGCAAAATCCGGTTGTCCGGTTATTGGGCACAGGCAGGTGAACTCCGGGATTTCCATATGCAC
>JANNMV010000439.1:0-5254 GCA_031398205.1 Pseudomonadota bacterium
GAGTGGTTGTGAATCGACTCAAAGTTCTCCGATTCGACGATGTACCAGTCGATGCGGTCGTCGGCATTCAATCGTGCTGCGACATCGCGCACTAAATCTTCAACAAATTTTGGATTGTCGTAGGCGCGCTCGGTGACGTATTTTTCGTCCGGTCGCTTGAGTAAACCATACAGCTCGCACGAAGCTTCTTCCTCGCCGATGCGAACCAGCTCTTCAATCCAAACATGCTGGTTGGTCTTCGCCGTGATCGTGACGTGCGAGCGCTGATTGTGGGCGCCGTAGGCGGAAATTTTCTTTGAGCACGGGCACAAGCTTGTCACCGGAACGACGATCTTCATGGTGAACTCGGTCTTGCCGCCGGTAATTTCGCCGGTGAATGTAACGTCGTAATCCAACAAGGATTTCACACCGGAAATCGGCGCCGCTTTGTTGATGAAATAGGGGAAATTCATTTCCACGTGCCCCGTTTCCGCCTCCAGACGCCTCACCATATCGTGTAACATTCCGCTGAACGATTCCACGGAAATTTCCCGCTCGCGGCTGTTGAGGATCTCCACAAAACGCGACATGTGCGTGCCTTTGAAGTGCTGCGGCAAATGCACGTACATGTTGAAATTGGCGATGGTATGTTGCACGCCGCCTTCGCGATCCGCGACCTTAACCGGATGGCGAATTGACTTAATGCCGACCCGGTCGATCGCGATGTGGCGCGTATCCGGTGAGCTTTGTACGTCTGGAATGGCGAAATCAGGATCGCGCTTATTCATGAGATTTTCCTAGAGCGTTTTCAGTAATACGGTTTCAAGATTCACGCTTTGAGTAACGGCGTGGCGAAAGAGTTCAACAGCCTGAAGCGCTCTGTAACCGAGGTCACGATACCCGCTTTATCAAGGCGGCATTCAATTAACATCGCAGCGGGATCGCCATGATCGATGAAACAATCCGGCAGACCTAATTGCATCACATTGGTGGTCACGTTTTGTTTCATCAGCGACTCGACGACGGCGCTGCCTGCGCCGCCTTGGATGGTATTTTCTTCGATAGTAACCAACAGATCGTGCGACAACGCCAGCTTCATCACTAACTCATTGTCGAGCGGCTTGACGAAACGCATGTTCGCCACCGTTGCGTTAAGTTCCTCCGCCGCTTCGAGCGCGGGTTTCAACATGCTGCCGAACGCGAGCAACGCAATTTTGCGTCCGTCGCGGCGTATTTCACCTTTGCCAACCGGTACGGCGCGCATCGTCGGTTCGATCGCCACCCCCGGCCCGCTGCCGCGCGGATAGCGCACGGCGCTGGGCGAATTAAGACTAAACGCCGTGAATAGCATCTGTCGGCATTCGTTCTCGTCGGCAGGCGCCATGATGGTGGTGTTCGGCAAGCAACGCAGAAAACTGAAATCGAAACTCCCCGCATGCGTCGGGCCGTCGGCGCCGACCAATCCCGCGCGATCGATGGCAAACACCACGGGTAGATTCTGCAATACCACATCGTGGATCACTTGGTCATAAGCGCGCTGCAAAAACGTAGAGTAAATCGCGACGACGGGCTTCATGCCTTCGCACGCCAATCCGGCAGCAAATGTCACCGCATGCTGTTCGGCGATGCCGACATCAAAATACCGATCCGGATATCGCTCGGAAAATTTCACCATGCCCGAGCCTTCGCGCATCGCAGGCGTAATGCCGATCAAGCGCCGGTCGAGCTTCGCCATGTCGCATAACCAATCGCCGAAAATTTGCGAATAGGTCGGCTTGCTCGATGGTTTCGAGACAATACCAACGGCCGGATCGAATTTCCCTGGGCCGTGATAGAGAATGGGATCTTCCTCGGCCGGTGCATAGCCTTTGCCTTTTTTTGTCACCACATGCAAGAACTGCGGCCCGCGCAACTTCTTGATGTTGGACAAGGTGGCGACTAACGCCTCGGTGTCGTGGCCATCGATTGGGCCGATGTAGTTAAAACCGAATTCCTCAAACAACGTGCCGGGCGTGACCATGCCCTTCATGTGCTCTTCCCAGCGCTTGGCGAACTCATGCAACGTCGGCGTCGCGCGCAACATTCGATCGCCGGTTCCACGCACCGTGGAGTAGAGCGGCCCGGACATCAGCCGCGCCAAGTAATTGCGCAGCGCGCCGACTGGGTGCGAGATCGACATATCGTTGTCGTTTAATACGACCAGCAAATTTGCGCCGAGTACGCCGGCATTATTCAGCGCTTCAAAGGCCATGCCGGCGGTCAGCGCACCGTCGCCGATCACTGCGATGGTATGGTGATCTTCGCCTTTTTGCTTCGCGGCAATGGCCATCCCCAGCGCCGCGCTGATGCTAGTGCTGGAATGGGCGGTGCCGAAGGTGTCATACAGGCTCTCGTCACGGCGCGGGAATCCGGCGATGCCGCCCTGCATGCGCAGCTTCGCCATGCCGGCGCGGCGGCCGGTCAAGATTTTGTGTGCGTAGGTTTGGTGGCCGACGTCCCACACCAGCCGGTCTTCGGGCGTATCGAATACATAGTGAAGGGCAACTGTCAGCTCGACCGTGCCGAGATTGGACGACAAGTGCCCCCCGGTTTTTGCGACCGATTCGAGAATGAACGCGCGCAATTCGTCCGCAAGCGGACGCAACTGTTTGCGCTCGAGCTTGCGCAGATCGAACGGATCACGAATTGCTTTTAAGAGGGAAGGTTGACCCAAGACTAGAATTTTCTCTCAACGATAAAGCGTCCGATCTCACCCAAACGGTGGGCACCATCGCCCAGTTCGGACAAAGCCGATTCCGCTTTGTCCCTGAGTTCGTGGGCAAAATCGCGCGCACCCGACATCCCCATTATACCGACATAGGTGGGCTTGTTGTTCCGCTCGTCTTTACCTGCGGTTTTGCCTAGCGTCGCGGTATTGCCGGCGGCGTCCAGCACGTCATCGATCACTTGAAACGCCAGTCCGATCCACTTCGCGAATTGATCGAGTGCCTTGAATTTTGCTTCCGGCATTTCCCGGCCCGCCAATGCGCCTAACTGAACCGAAGCGCGAATCAGCGCGCCGGTTTTGTGGATGTGCATCAACTCCAGTTCTGGCAACGATAGCGTCTTGTCGATACTGGCCAGATCGATTGCTTGGCCGCCCGCCATGCCGCGCGAACCGGCCGCCTGCGACAATATTTCGATCATTCGAATTTGCTGTTGCGGTTGATTGAGCAACGTCGGCACCGCGAGCAAATGAAACGCCAGGCTTTGCAAACTATCGCCAACTAACAGTGCGGTCGCCTCGTCGTATTCGATATGGGTCGTCGGCTTGCCGCGGCGCAGCGTGTCGTCGTCCATGCACGGCAAATCGTCATGCACCAGCGAGTAGGCATGAATCAGTTCCACGGCAGAGGCAACAATCTCCAGCCGTTCCGGCGCCGCGTCGCTGACCTCACCCGCCGCGAAGACCAGCAAGGGCCGCACGCGCTTACCGCCGCCCAACACCGCATAACGCATCGCTTGGTGCAGCCGTTCTGGGGATACCCGCGCATCGGGCAGCAAACGGCCGAGGCAAGCCTCCGTCGACGTCTGAATGCAATGTACCCAGTGGCGAAAATCAGCTTCGATCTTCTTTATCCTCGAAGGGCTTCAATTCGCCATTCTCCAAAATCCGCACGCGCTCCTGGGCGTTCGCCAATTGCGCTTGGCAATATTTCAGCAACTCAGCGCCGCGCTGGTAAGAATTAAGCGATTGTTCCAACGCAAGATCGCCCGATTCCATCGCAGTAACCAGGGTCTCCAGCTCCGCCATCGCCGCCTCGAAACTCGGCGGTGATTCGGTTTTTTGTGATTTAGCCATGGCGGTATTTTACACTGCGCACCGTGGCGATCTGTCGGCAGAATGATTTCATTCTGCGGGATTTGAGTGGCGATGGCTGGAGACACCCATGGATACTGGCTCGCCAAGCATGCCGCGCCACGACGCAATATCAGCGCGGCTCGTGGCGATGCCATTTTTGTCATCTGCGAGCGCAAGCGACGAAGCAATCTCGCATTTTCGCAGCCTAGATGAAACCGAGCGGCATCGCGCGAAGAAAATTCCCGCGATTCAGGTCGATTCTTGCGAGTTTTTCTTGGTTAAGGCAAAATCTAACGAATCGTTATTACTTAACAATTTCAAAGGAAATCAAATAATGATTCGGCAAACACTGATTTTCGCATTCGTATGTACGTTCCTAACAGGCTGCACGGTTGGAACGAAATTTGAACGCCCAAATGAAGAAACTCTCGTTCTAGGCGTGACCACCCGACAAGACGTCGAGGCCAAATTTGGCAAGCCGCGAAGCCAACGTAATGCCACAGGTATCAAAAAGAAACTCAGCAACGGCACTGAAGCAGAACTTGATCCAACCTTGAGAGACGCACGCTTTCAGTTTTTGACCTACGTGTTTTCCGACCGCACCATGCAAGTGTTGCTGGGCAATATGCAGGGTATCTCGCCTGCATAGCAATTGGATTTGAGTTTTGTGAACGACAAGCTCTATTTTTACCGCTTCATCAGCACGTTTAAGAACGAAGCTAACTATTTCAACGAAGAGTCCATTCCCAAAGTTGAGCGAAATGTCACCAAACTAAGCGAGATAAAGAAAGCATTGGGAGAACCCACCGGTCGAGGCATCTACCCCGATACGGACTACCCTGATCAGCGCGCGTATCTCTACCAGTATTTCGAAATAGAGAGTGGTTCGTCACTGGTAAAGACCGCTGTCTTCTTTACCGATCTTGACGATACGATCACAGATTATCGTTTCAACGCCACGACCGAAAACCGCTGAATCCTTTGAAGTAAAGTAAATTCGAATCCAGCGCCCATTTTTCGAAACGTCCTTGCGCCGGGTACGAAAAAATAGCGTGGGCGTATTCGTGTAGGGCGGGCGCCACCCGCCATTTCGACGCTTTAGTTTGGCGGGTGGCACCCGCCCTAGTGTGCCCGGCATGGGCAAGTACTAGTCATCTGAAAGGAGATGACCGGAAGGCGTGACGCCAACCGTAGAGAACCCCAAGGGGGACGCCGTGAGGCCAAGCTGAAGGAAGGGGGTATCAAAGACACGACCGTACGAACAGGAACAAGCAGCGAGGCTTCATGTGGGCGATAAGCGTGCTAGGAAACGCGAAATCCAACTGTCACCGAAAGACACATGGGGTAGAGCTTGGCGGCGCGGGTCGACAGTACAGGCACCTTACCCGGGGAGATCTCGGCCACGAGAGTGGGCGAGAAGTCAGCAAAGTTCGT
>JANNMV010000514.1:0-2141 GCA_031398205.1 Pseudomonadota bacterium
GGCAGTGTTTCCGTTCACCAGTGAGGTCACGCTGCTGACCGACAAGAACCAAGCCGTTCCGGTGATGTTACACCGCAACGGACTACGCGCGGTGGTTTTCGGCAATGGCCGCGATGGCACGCTCGATCTGCCCTTTATCCCACTCAACGCTGACGTGCAAAATGGCGACATGCTGGTTACCTCCGGCATCGATGGCACTTACCCGGCGGGATTGTTTATTGCGAAAGTAACCAACATCGAACGCAACGCGACCAGCGCCTTTGCGAGGATCACCTGCACGCCGGTGGCGGGCATCGACCAAGACCGTCATGTGCTGGTGTTGACTAATTTGACCGCCGCCGCGAAACCGCAACCCGAACCCGAGCCGAGCAAAACGCCGCCCAAAAAATCCAATAAATCGCGCCCATCCGGCGCTAATCCATGAGCTTCCTCTCCGGCGCCAAGGACATCCTCCATGAACCGCCGTCCGGGCGATTCGTATTTATCTCTCTGGTCATCGCATTTTTGCTGTATCTATTGCCGGCCAGTGGTGCGCTGGTATTCATGCGGGTCGAGCTGCCTTTACTCGCACTCCTTTATTGGTCAATCCATCAGCCGAATCGCGTCGGATTCGCCATCGGCTTTGTACTCGGCCTGCTGGTCGATGTTTCGGATGGGAATATTTTGGGTCAGCACGCCATTGCGTATACCTTGGCGATTTTCCTAGCATTGGTGCTGCGGTTGCGAATCCTCAAATTCAGACTTTGGCAACAGGCGCTGCACATTCTGGCGCTCTTGCTGGTCAGTCAGATGCTCGTGGCGCTCACCCATCTTTTTCTGCCATCTACTTTTCCCGGCTGGGCGTACTTCCTTGCGAGCTTCGTAGGCGCGTTGCTGTGGCCGGTCATTACCTTCGCGATGGAGTATCCGCAAGTATTAGTCGCACGGGCACGCAACGACTAATGGCCGGCACGGCTTTTTCCGAACACCAGGTTCAGCTTACCCACTTTCGTTTTCGGGTTTGGTTCTGTGGGCTTGTCGTGCTGGGATTGTTAGGTCTGCTGGCTTCACGCTTCTATTTCCTTCAGGTGATGCAACGCGATCACTATCACACCTTGGCGGAAAATAACCGTATGTCGATCGTGCCGGTCGTTCCGAACCGCGGGTTGATTCTTGACCGCGCCGGGTTAATCATGGCGAATAATTTTTCCGCCTATACGCTGGAAATCAACCCCAGCAAAGTCGACAACTTGGAAGAAACCATCGACCGATTGGCAAGCATCGTCACCATCACGCCGCGAGATCGCAGGCGTTTCAATAAGTTACGCGAGGATAGCCACCGCTTTGATAGTTTGCCGATAAGAAGTAGATTGAGCGAGACAGAGGTAGCACGCTTCGCCGCGAATCGTTTTCGTTTCCCGGGCGTGGATATCAACGCGCGCCTGTTTCGCAATTATCCGCAGGGCATTTCGGCATCCCACGTAGTGGGGTACATTGGACGGATTAACGATAAGGATTTGGAGATCCTCGAGGGGAAAGGCAAGCTTGCTAACTATCTTGGCTCTAACCATCTGGGAAAAATTGGGCTCGAAGAAAGTTTTGAGGACGAGTTGCACGGCCGTAACGGCTTTGAGCAAGTGGAGATCGATGCGGGTGGTCGTGCGATCCGTTCCCTCAACCGCGAAGAGGCGGTGGCCGGTAACAACCTGATCTTGAGTCTGGATCTTAAGTTGCAACAAATCGCCGAAAAGGCGTTCGGTCATTACCGCGGAGCGTTGGTCGCAATCGATCCGAAAACCGGCGAGGTCTTAGCGTCGGTGAGCCAGCCCGGCTTCGATCCTAATCATTTTGTCGATGGCATCGATCAGGTAACTTGGGACAAATACAATACCTCCGAGGAAAGACCTCTGACCAACCGCGCTCTGCGCGGCGTCTACCCGCCGGGTTCGACCATTAAACCTTTCATGGCGCTGGCGGGTTTGTACTACGGGAAGCGCACCTCGGCAACGACGATTTTCGACCCGGGCTATTACACGCTACCGGGCTCATCGCATCATTACCGCTGCTGGAAATCCGGTGGTCATGGAACGGTGGATCTAAAAAAATCCGTCGTGATTTCATGCGACACCTATTACTATGGCCTGGCAAACGAACTCGGAATC
>JANNMV010000574.1:0-3355 GCA_031398205.1 Pseudomonadota bacterium
CTCATTCTTGATCTTGGCGAGCATATCGTTGTCCCACTGCTGGGTGCCTTCTTGCGCCATCTTGACTGGATCGAGCTTGTACAAACGTGCTGAATTCAGGCCGAAGATTTTGTTCTTCACCGTGCCGTTGCCGGCGCCGAGCTGAGTTTTCCAACCTTGCTGCTTCATCATGTCTTCCGGGATTTCGATGCGGCGCATGGCTTCAATCTGCCACTGTGGCGAGCCGTACCAGACGGAGTCGGTGCCCCAAACCACATTATCGGCACCCATCATGTTCACTAACTGGCCGAGGAACGCGGCGCAGAAGCGCGGGTTGGTCACGGCCACACCCGCGAACACGGAACCGAGTTCGGCGTAGACGTTCTTGTGCTTCTGACCAATCTTGGCCAGATCGGTTGACCAGGGGATGTAGCCGGTTTTCTCGAACTCGGCGAGCTCTTTCTCCGGGGTGTCCGCGAGCCAAGGACGCAGGGCCGAGTGATAGATCACGAAGTTCATCTTCGGCCAATCTCTCGCGGCTTTTTCGAGGTCGTTGACCGTAGCATGTTCCCAGGTGCCGGCGAAGGCTTTTTCGTAGTCACGCGGCATCAAGCCTTTGTGAATACAAATGGTGTCGATACCGGCCTTGAGGGCTTTCTCGTAGAAGGGGTACATGAGTTTTTCGTCATCGAGTTTCCAAGCGTACTTGGACGGGCCGAACGGATCGCCGATGGTGTAGGACTTCCAGGAAACAGGCTTCAGCGTTTCGATTGCGCGATCGACTTCGTCCATCCAGTTCGGATACTTCGGCGTGATCACGGTGTGGCCCAACATGCGCACGGTCCCCGCCATCTTGTTGACGGAACGGCAAGCGTTTTGAATCGCGTCGTTGGACAGAAGCCACCAGCTCGGATCGTCGAACGGCGCGCCGGAAAGCAGCGACACGGTCGTTTCCGAATCCAGGAAGATTTCCTTGAGGTAGTTATCCATCTTATAGCGCGACAAATTCATCGGCGCGGTCATCAGATTAGGGTTAACCTTGGCGCCTTCCGCCCATTTGGTTAAGCCCAGCAAACCCTCTTGCTTGAAATCATCGCGAACGAAGTGGGTTTGATCGTCGAAAATGAACTGGCCTTTGTAGCGCGACTTACGATCGCCGGCGGCGTTCATATCCACGGCTTCGGCTTCGCTCACATCGAACACCGGGCCGAACACTTTGTTCATCGCCATGAACGCCGTTGCCATACCGGCCGAGGTGGCCAGGAACTCGCGACGCGACAAACCATTACGCTTAGCGTTCACATCGCCCATTTCCTTGATTAGGGCTTCGACTCTCTTTTGGTGGCCGCTTTGCGGGGGCGGATTGAATTCGCCGTTGGAAATAACTTGGGTAGGAATCGGTGATTTGAATGCGCCGGTTTCCGCGCCTTCCACCAATTTCATTTCGTCGTCGCTCATGTGAACGCCGATATGTCGTTGCATCTTGCTCATGTAACTTCCTCCATCCTGTACTCGTTTATGAAAGACTGCTTTGGACGCGAACTAAAAACTACTTCTACTTCTTCTTGCTATCGTTAAATTCGTACTTTTGATCCGCCTCGGCCTTGCCTTCGCAGGCCGCCGCGACATTTTTCTTTGAGTTGTTGCAGGCGGTGCCCAGAGAAACTAAGGTATCACCACCGGCATTCTCTTTGCTGCAGAAATAGTCCATTTGGCTTTTGGCGTCTACGCATTTTCCAGCGCGTTCATCTTTCTTGTCCGCCGCAAACGACAACGACGCTACGCAGAACAACGCGAGGCACGTCAACCCAACTGTTTTTTTCATATTTTCTCTCTCCTAAAAATGACAATTATCGAGACGGCTACCATGCCGATGTGACATTTTCGATACACCTGTCTCAGCCCATGACGGCGGCGTGTACCGTGTATCTAATACCTTCTGCGCTTGGAGCGCAAGTCCTTTGTTTGAGGATTTTCTGCGCTTGCCAAGGCGGCTTAAAAAACATTGGGTTATGGTGCGACTTCGGGCCAGGAGTGAAGTAGTGCGCAACGCGCACGCGGACTGATTCTCCGTATCGGTTGATCAACAATCCGCGTGCGCCGTGCACATCCTACCGATGCCACGCCACGAGCCGCGTCCTACTTGCCGCCTGACGATGCATGGCCTGGAAGCCGCACCGAAACTGCTTCTCAGGCCACTAGGTTTGATGTTTTCGCAACGCTTATACAAAGACAAAACTGAACCATGAAAACCATCACGCCAAGCCAAGCCGATGATTAGAAAACCAGTCTTGGCGGCAACCCGTTGCAACAGCCGCGATCGGCGGCATTAGCGCGGACTTGAAGTAAGTACCGGATTTTTAGTATAATTACGAGTTAACCCGACGTTAGGCATAGTGCCGAGCGCGGGTAATACTCACGCCCGTCTCGATAAGGGTGCTTGCCAAGTTGATCAAACAACGGGGCGGGCTTGCAGCGGCGGGCGGCGGACTAACCCTTAACTGGAGAATTGAATGTCAGTAACCATGCGTCAAATGCTGGAGGCTGGGGTGCACTTTGGCCACCAGACCCGTTTCTGGAATCCCAAGATGGCGCCGTATATCTTCGGCCATCGCAATAAAATTCATATCGTTAACCTGGAAAAATCGCTTCCGATGTACGAAGATGCGATGAAGTACATTCGCCAACTCTCGGCGAACAAGGGCACGATTCTATTTGTCGGCACGAAGCGCCAAGCGCGCGAAATCGTGCGAGAAGAGGCCTCGCGCTGCCAATCGCCTTACGTCGATTATCGTTGGCTCGGCGGCATGCTAACCAACTTTAAAACCGTGAAGGGTTCGGTCAAGCGGTTAAAAGAAATCGAGCAGATGAAAGAAGATGGCTCGATGGAAAAAATTTCGAAACGCGAAGCGTTAGGCTACGAGCGCGAGCTTGCTAAGCTGACGCGCAGCCTGGGCGGATTCAAGGATATGGCAGTGTTGCCGGACGCGTTGTTCGTGATCGATACCGGCTACCAAAAAATTGCGCTGACGGAAGCGAAGACGCTGGGGATTCCCATCATCGGTGTGGTGGATACGAACAACACGCCGGATGGTGTCGACTACATTATCCCGGGTAACGACGATTCGACTCGGGCGATTCGCCTGTATGCCCGTGGCGCTGCGGATGCGATTCTCGAAGGCCGCAGCCAAGTGATCAAGGAAATGGTCGCGCCGGTCGACGAGGAATTCGTCGAAGTCGAAGATGTTGCGAAGTAACCGTACAAGTTAATTTTTAGGGGTAGGCACATGGCGGAAATTACCGCTGGAATGGTGAAAGAGTTGCGCGAAAAAACCGACGCGCCGATGATGGAATGTAAGAAGGCCTTGTCCGAAGC
>JANNMV010000606.1:0-1626 GCA_031398205.1 Pseudomonadota bacterium
CAACACGCTATTGATGGCGGCTTTCACAAACACCGATTGGTCGAACAGTTCTTTGAACTCCATGTCCGGCGATGCGGCGCGCACACCCACCAGGGCTTTTTTGATGCCTTCGACAACATCTAACGTCGACGACGAGCCAGCCTTAAGGATGGTGAGCAAGGCCGAGCGCCGGCCTTCATCGCGGACAATATTAGTCTGCACGCCAAAACCATCACGCACGTTGGCGACGTCGCGCAACAATATCCATGTGCCGTTGGATTGTTGTTTGATTGGAATGTCGTTCAGCTCGTCGATACTGGTCGGATTGCTGTTGATGCCGACGATGTAATCGCGCTCGCCGATTTTCACCATGCCGGTTGGAAGGTTGGCGTTCTGCGCAGTGAGCGCTGAATTAATATCGGTCATGGTCACGCCGCGCGCCGCCATCAACTGCGGATCGGCGTCGATTTGGATCTGGCGCGGCTTGCCACCATAGGGCAAAGGCATGCGCGAACCACGCACCGGTGCGATGGCGGTACGAACTTTGTATAAACCGGTATCGTAGAGTTGTTGCTCCGACAGCTTGTTGCTTGCCAGCGCAATCTGCAACACCGGCACGCTCGACGCATCGTAGCGGAATACAAATGGCGGCGTGGTGCCGAGCGGCATGCGGCGCAAAATGATTTGCGACAAAGCTGTGATCTGCGACAGCGCCGCGCCGATGTCTACGGTCGGCTGGAAAAATACTTTAATAATGCACGCGCCGTTAACGGTTTGCGACTCGATCGACTTCACGTCATTGATGCCCGACGAGATCGTAAATTCACTAAAGGTCGTTATGTATTTTTCGAACTGTTGCGGTGGGATGCCCTGGTACTGCCAGACCAGCGCAACGACCGGAATCTTAATGGCTGGGAAAATATCCGTCGGTGTCTGTTTATAGGAAAGCCCACCCAAAATTAGAATCAACAACGCCATCACTACGAAGGTGTACGGACGACGCAGAGCAAGTTTAACGATCCACATAACTTATTTCTGACTTTCCGGGCAAAAAGTCTTGAACTGACTTGAAGCGCTAATTATAATACGGAACGTTTCGAAATGTAAATATGGTTAAAGCGAATCCAACATGGCAATGAACGACGAATCCGCAACGGATCTACTCGAAGAGGCACCCAGCCGCGCGCCCGGCCGCCCGCGTTGCCCCACCACGCATCAAGCTATCCTAGACGCCGCCAACAACTTGCTTGATGAAATCGGCTTCACCAACATGTCCTTGGAGGGCATCGCCGCGCGCGCCGGCGTCGGCAAAGCCACGATCTACCGCCGCTGGTCGAACAAAGCGAGCGTGGTGATGGATGCCTTTCTCGCCGCGACCGCTAAAGAGATCGCCTTCCCGAACACCCGCTCCGCCCGCGAGGATATCCGCCGCCAAATGCGCACAGTGGTCAAAGTGTTGAACGGTCCGCGCGGCCGCACCATCGCTACCCTCATCGGTGTGGTGCAATCGGACAACGAACTCGCCGAAGCCTTCCGCACGCGTTTCGTCGCCGTGCGCCGCGGCGAAGCAAAAGCCGTGGTACAACGCGGCATCGCCAATGGTGAATTCAAACCCGACATGGATCTGGAATCGGTTCTGGATTGCCT
>JANNMV010000624.1:0-3270 GCA_031398205.1 Pseudomonadota bacterium
CAAGGTGAAATGACGGCAGGCGATACCGTCGTGTGCCTGGGTACCGGCGGTGTGTCGATGATCGCGTTGGCGTTCGCGAAAATGAGCGGCGCACGCGTGATCGTTACGTCGAGCTCCGATGAGAAACTCACGGTCGCCAAACAACTTGGCGCAGATCAGACCATCAACTACAAAGCGATTCCCGATTGGGACGAAGCGGTGATCGAACTCACCGGCGGACGCGGTGCGGACATCGTCATCGAAGTCGGCGGCAGCGGTACGCTTTCAAAATCCATCAACGCCGCGCGCCTCGGCGGTACCGTCGCGCTGATCGGCGTGATTGCCGGCGCCAGCGGCGAGATTAACACCGCTGCGATTTTGCGCCGGCACATTCGCGTGCAAGGTATCTACGTCGGCTCGCGCGAAATGTTCGAAGAGATGAATCGTGCCATCGAGGTTAATAAAATGCGTCCCGCAATTGGGCGCAGCTTTGGCTTCGAAGAAGCGGGCGCGGCGTATCGTTATCTCGAAAGTGCGGTACATACGGGTAAGGTGACGATTCGTATCTAGAATGCGGCGGACGGTACCTTTCGTTCGCGACGGAGAAAACTGTTCCGAGAGGAGAAAATATGAAGCGATCCACAATCTTATTTGCATCGTTGGCGTTCGTGGTTTCCACCCATTTACTATATGCCAGTAAGGTCTACTCGGCGGAGTTCCTGAACTCGGGGAAGGTCTTGCCCAAGAACCTTCCCTTTTCCGAAGCGGTTCGACACGGCGATACGCTCTACCTGTCCGGCCAGATCGGTATTATCCCCGGTAGCATGAAAGTCGCACCCGGCGGCATCAAGGAAGAAGCTAGACAGACGATGGAAAATATTAAGACCTCGCTGGAGGTGCACGGCTACACCATGGCCCACCTGATTAAGTGTACCGTCATGCTCACGGATATGTCCGAGTGGTCTGCGTTTAATGAGGTGTACAAGACTTTCTTCTCCGGCAACTATCCGGCGCGCAGCGCGTTTGGCGCAAACGGACTGGCGCTGGGCGCGCGTGTCGAAGTGGAATGTATTGCGGCTACCGACAAAATGTAGGGTGGGCGCGACCCGCCGCTCGTTTTAAAACAGCGTGCTGAGATCGACGCTCACGTCCGGCAGAGCAAACAAAATAACCCTACCCGGCGCATCGGTCGTCTGCTCGTGCTGATATCGATCGCCAGTTGGCGTTCGATAAATCGAGAGGGTTTTCTGCTCGATGCTGATAAGCCATACCTCCGGCACGCCATGGGTCGCGTACAAAGGAAGTTTGATGTCGCGGTCGTAACGTTCCGAGGTGTTGGATACCTCGACGATTAACAACGTGTCAACCGCTGTTGGGAGTTGTTTCTGGTAAAAATCATCGCGCGGTTTGAGCACGGCAAAATCGGGCTCTGGCTCAGTGTGGTTGCTCAGTCGAACCGGGTTTTGCACTGACAGTATGCCTCTACCCTGTACCGCATGGGCTAATAAGCTATTGAGTCTGTTCACGCAGCTAGCGTGATCGCTACCGATGGGCGCCATATCGATAATCTCCCCTTCAATTAGCTCGACCCGTTCGTCTGGGCCGATCAGTCCGACTTCACCCATGCGATGATAGTCATCGACGGTGATTTGGCGCCGTTTGATCCAACTATCTGCGGAAATACCCATGATAACCTCACGAAAACTCGCGTCTATACTAGCGCGAGGGGCTCCGAATTGCAATTTCGCCGGGATTGTCAACATTGCCGCGCTACCCAGCCTCCGCGTAACATAGCGCCATGATCATCAACGGCACTCACATCGACGATACCTTCGCCGAAGCCTTCGGCATGAAGGCGACCCGCATTCTCATCACCGCGCATAACTTAAAATGGGCCTATCACTCGGCGCTTTCACTGACGGGTTTTGCCACTTCCGTCATCGCCTGCGGGTGCGAGGCTGGGATCGAGCGGCGCCTCGATCCAACGGAAACACCCGATGGCCGGCCCGGCGCGTCGGTGTTGTTGTTCGCGGTGTCGACCAAAGAACTGGCAAAGCAAGTCGAGCGCCGCGTCGGGCAGTGCGTGCTGACCTCGCCGACCAGCGCGTGTTTCGCCGGCATTCACGAAGGCGAGAAATTGCCGCTCGGGAAAAACCTGCGCTACTTCGGCGACGGTTTTCAAATCGCGAAGCTGATCGACGGCAAACGCTATTGGCGCGTGCCGGTCATGGACGGCGAATTTCTCTGCGAAGAATCCACCGGCATGGTGAAGGCCGTCGGCGGTGGAAATTTTTTGATTCTAGCGACGGATCAGGCTGCCGCGCTCGCCGCTTGCGAAGCCGCTATTGAGGCGATGCGCAAAGTGCGCAACGTCATCATGCCGTTTCCCGGCGGCGTGGTGCGCTCGGGCTCGAAGGTCGGCTCGAAATACAAAGCCTTGCCCGCATCGACCAACGATGCGTTTTGCCCGACCATTCGCGGCATCACAAAATCAGAACTTACGCCTGACATCGGCGCGGTGTTGGAAATTGTTATCGATGGATTGACGGAAGCCGATGTGCGCGCCGCGATGATCGTCGGCATTCGCGCCGCGTGCGCGCTGGGTGCGGCGAAAGGCGTGAAGCGCATCAGCGCTGGAAACTACGGCGGCAAGCTCGGTCCTAATCATTTTCATCTGCACAAGTTGCTTAAGGCCAAGTCATGAGTGCGCTGATGTTTACGCTCAAGGCAAAACTTACGCAGCGCGTGGATTGCTCGACGCTGACCTCGGATGGCCTGCGAGGCAAGACTGGCGCGGAGATTGAGCATATCGAATTACCGATGGGAAATACCAATATCGCGGTGGCGGAGATTTTCAACGTTAAAGGCCGCGATTCCAATCGAATTATTTTTTCCGGGGATAGCGGCAAGCTGGATCGCATTGGCGCAGGAATGACCTGCGGCGACATCGTCGTCGAAAGTTCCGCCGGCGACTATGTCGGGCTAGGCATGAAGGGTGGCACGTTGCGCGTCGCAGGCAATGCGGGCATTTTTTTGGCGGGCGCGATGCGTGGCGGTACGCTGAGCATCGGCGGCAACGCCGGTGATTTTCTCGGCGGCGGATTACCCGGCGAGCGGAGCGGAATTTTCGGCGGAACCGTCATCGTCAAAGGCAACGTCGGCGCGCGCGCCGGTGATCAAATGCGCCGCGGCATGATTTTGGTAGCCGGTGATGCGGGTGAGTATTTGGGATCGCGCATGTCCGGTGGGACGGTGGTCGTGATGGGTCAAGTCGGCGCATTCGCCGCTTAC
>JANNMV010000653.1:0-6077 GCA_031398205.1 Pseudomonadota bacterium
GAATAGCGCTCACGCCGTCGTTACGCAATAGCAAGAGAGAGGCGGTGACGCTGTGAAATACGCAGAGATGGATGGCCTTGCCTTCGTCGCCGCGTGGCAGCACTTTTTCGCGGATCGCATCCAAGCCCGCAATGTCGCGCTCTTGTACGCAATTGATGTGCTGAAACCAGCGAGCGACGATAGCCATGCGCCGCGTACCCAATCTGTCAGCAACGATAACGGCTTGATCGATATAGTGGCGTGCAGTACTAAAGTCTCCAGTAGCCTGGCAATAGAGCGCGTAGTAGTGCCAGAGATAGAGATCGCCAACACTTTCCGGCGCTGCTTTTTCCAGGAGCGGGCGCGCAGCCGCAATGACTTTTTGCAACTCTTCACGCTCGTCCTCGACCAGATAGTTAATCGCTAGTCCAGCCGCGTAGCCTTTCTGCTCTAGCGGAATGTTCTGATCCTCCAACAACGTGACCAAACGCGCGCTGCACTGCCTGCGGAAAGGGTTAGTTGGGTCATGGTATTGCAGAGCCGTCAACAAACTGCCATGCACCTCGAGCGAGTGCACCGGTTCGAGTGCCCCCGAATGTTCGAGGAGAGCGACCGAGCGCGCAATCCAAACGCTAATCGTAGGAAACTCGCCGTGTATATTGCTGTGATAAGCGCGAAGAACAGCGGAACAAGTCAGTGTTTGGCCGCGGGCATCACCGGCACGCTCGAAGCTCGCGTACGCTTCCCCGAGTTGCTCCTGAGCGAGCAGCGGCTGCTGAGCAACGTTCGAGGAGCCCTGCCAAAATTGCAGCCAGGCGTTGCTCTCGACTTCTGCTGGAGGCAGTTTAGCTATCCAACCGCTCAAGGTGGTCCATCGCGCGGAAGTGAACAGTGCCGGCGCCACCTCCAAGATCGCTGATTTTGCCGCGCCCCAATCTTGAGCTTCCAACAGCAAGTCGATCGCTTGGTCTGGGTGTCCCGATTCGCGCAACAAATCCGCCGCACGGCGCGCAAGTTGGCGGAGCCCAACGGGAGTGAAAATTTCGCGCGCACGCGAAAGCAAAAACTCGCGGAATAGTGCGTGATATTGATACGTCGTTTCGTCGCCGAGGCGTCGCTCGACGAAAAGCTGCCTTTGATGCAACCGATCCAGAATTTTGTGGGCGTTGGGATTGGCGCTGATGCGCTCCGCCGTCCGCGCCGTCATGATGGGCAAGAAGGCAGTCTGCATCAGGGTCTGCTGAACTTCCGGAGCGGCGGCATCGAAGATTTCACCCGCGAAATATTGAAATACCTCGTCGAGTGATTCACTGTTCAGCGAGGGGGGCGGCCCCGACGCGTGCGGCATGTTCGACCAACAGAGTTAGCCCGGCGAACCACCCATCTGTTTGGCGATGCACCATCCCGACCGCTTCAGTATCGGCGAAGCCCCGGTCGCGAGCTACTGCCATGGCTTCGTCGAGAGTCAGTTTCAGCTCGGGAAAGCCGATCGACGCTATTTTTCCGTGGGCACGATGTCGAGCAAATTGGTTTGGTGGGAGCGCCCGGCTTACGAAAACAAATTGGATGCCGTCAGGAATCTCTTCGATAGCGTTACGCAGGACGGTGTGCAGCAATGCGGACTCCGGAACTTCCTGATAGTTGTCGAGCACGAGTATTAGATTCTTTCCGCCAAGCAAGAAAAGCTCGCGGAAGAAGCCACGTCCGAATGCAATCGGATCGGACATGACTTCGGCGGACAAGCTAGGCAGCGCAGACTTTCTGGACTTTAGCGCATCGGCCGCAGTGGCAAGATAGTGAAAGAATGCGCCGATGTCGCCATCGCTCGCATCCAATTGATACCAGATCGAGCGCAGCTTGCGCGCGTCAAGATAGGAAACGACCAGCGTGGTTTTCCCTGCGCCGGGCGGGCCGGATAGCCACACCACTTTCCGTTGACGCGCGCCATCGAAGAGGGCGAAAAGCCGCTCGCGTGGCATAGCATCGTGCGATCGCGGTCGCGATAACTTGGCTAAGACAGGCCGTTTTCGTGCTGCCACTATTTGCCTATGGTGCCGACCCTGATCGGCTTCCGATGGACGGGCTAAACACCATCAGGCTTAAGATTTCGAACAGCATCTGCGCTCCGGCCTGTGCTGTATTAGTCGTGGCGTCGTACTGCGGCGCCACCTCGACGACATCACCGCCGATGATGTTGAGGCCGCTCAGCCCCCTTAATAGTTGCTGCGCCTCGCGCGTGGTGATCCCGCCGATCTCGGGCGTACCCGTGCCGGGTGCGAAGCTTGGGTCTAGACCATCCACATCGAACGACACATAGACAGGGCCCGAGCCGACGACCTCACGAGCTTTGGCGATAACTGCCTCGCATCCCATCTCTGCGAACTGCTCCATGTGGATCACCGTCATGCCGGCGTCGTAAGAGAATTCCCACAGGTATCCGGCGGGACCGCGGATGCCGATTTGGATGCTGCGCGTCGGATCAAGCACACCGTCGAGAACCGCGTTGCGGAACGGGCCACCGTGATGAAATTTCGAGCCATCAAACTCGCCGCCCGTGTCGCAATGCGCGTCAATCTGGACCAACCCCACCGGTTGCGTTCTGCCGATCGCTTTGAGGATTGGGTAGGTGATAGAGTGATCGCCACCGACCGAAAGCGGCCACACACCCGCCGCGTGTACGCGCCCGAAGTAGCGCTCAATATCGTCGATCGAACTGGTCAGATCAAAACGGCTGCGGAAAGGCACGTCGCCGACGTCGGCAACGCGCAGTTCACCCAGTGGCGCGCAGCGCAGCGCGTGGTTGTAGGGGCCGATGCGCTCGATAGTGCGCAGCGCACGCGGGCCAAAGCGAGCGCCGGTCCGGTTGGTCACGCCCAGGTCCATCGGTACGCCGATGAGGGCGATCTGCAGGTCGCCAAACTCTTCGGCCTCGGCAACTAGGGGGCGATAGGGAGCGGCCAGGAGGGTCGGCACCCCAGCGTAAGGCTTGGTGCGGGTGCCGTCGCGGCCAAACACGCCGTCGGCGACTTTACGCAGGTCGGGGTCAAATATCTGGCCGCCGTGTGTACCACCATATTTTTTGCGAAGCCGATCAAGATCCTTCGGGTCCATATCGCGCGTTGCCCTCAACTTAGTTAGCGACTAAGGCCGCCGCTGACGCTAGACTACGGCCCTGATTCTTACACGGATCATACCGATTCGAAATCGCCAATAAAATTAGTGCACAACCGCGTACGGCAGCGCTGGCCGGCCCAGCCGGATCGGTAGGGTGCCGCTCCCCGCCCTGCCTAACGGCGATGCATGCCTGAAAAGCCGCACCAATACTGCCTCTTAGGGCAATGGATGTTTGAGCTACTCGAGTATTTCCAAATGATCCAAACCCGCGCCCCGATCCGCATCTTTTGCGCCTTTGCCTTCGAGCTTGATTTTAAGGCGTAAATCGTTAATCGAATCGGCGTTACGCAATGCGTCCTCGTAGCTGATTTCGCCGCCCTCGTACAAGTCGAATAAGGCCTGATCGAAGGTCTGCATACCCATTTCGCGTGAACGCGACATCACCGTTTTAATCTCATGGACATCACCTTTGAAAATGAGGTCGGAAATGTACGGTGAGTTGATCATCACTTCAATCGCCGCGGCACGGCCCTTGCCCGTTTTTTTCGCAATGAGGCGCTGTGAAATAAAGGCTTTTAGGTTGAGTGACAAATCCATTAACAACTGCGGTTTACGTTCTTCCGGGAAAAAATTGATAATGCGATCCAGCGCCTGGTTGGCGCTGTTGGCATGCAATGTCGACATGCACAAGTGGCCGGTTTCGGCAAAGGCGATGGCGTATTCCATGGTTTCGCGGTCGCGAATCTCGCCGATCAGGATCACGTCGGGCGCTTGCCGCAAAGTGTTTTTTAGCGCGGCAAACCAACTGTCCGTATCGACGCCGACTTCGCGTTGATTGACGATGCAATTGCGGTGTTCATGGACATACTCGACCGGATCTTCGATGGTGATAATGTGACCATAGCTGTTCTCGTTACGGTGACCGATCATCGCGGCGAGGCTGGTTGACTTACCCGATCCGGTGCCGCCAACCAGCACCACCAAACCGCGTTTGGTCATGGAGATGTCTTTCAGCACGGCCGGCAGGCCCATCTCGTCCAAGTTCGGAATCTTCGTTGTGATGGTGCGCAACACCAGCCCAACGCGGGCTTGCTGCACGAAGGCGTTGACGCGGAAACGGCCGATGTCGGCCGGATGAACGGCGAAGTTACATTCCTTCGTCGCCTCGAATTCCGCCGCTTGTTTGTCGCTCATGATGGCGCGCGCCAACTCCGCTGAATGCTGAGCGGTGAGCGATTGATTGTTGACCGGCGTCAGCTTGCCGTCGATTTTCATTGCCGGCGGGAAACCCGCCGTGATGAACAAGTCCGATGCCTTGCGCGCAATCATTAAGCGCAATAGCTCGTACATGAATTTTTGCGCTTTTTCGCGCTCTTGCGATGCAGCCATTAGGTTTTCCTTGGTAAAGGTTAGCCCTGAAACATATCTTTATTGTTAGCGTGTTTTTTCGCTTCAGAGGCGGCGATCAGATTGCGTTTGACTAGATCCGTCAGACATTGATCGATGGTTTGCATCCCCAGACTTTGGCCGGTCTGAATCGCCGAATACATTTGCGCGACTTTCGCCTCGCGAATGAGATTTCGGATGGCCGGCGTGCCGAGCATGATTTCGTGGGCGGCGACGCGGCCGGCGCCATCTTTGGTTTTCAGCAAGGCTTGAGAAATCACCGCCTTCAACGATTCCGACAACATGGCGCGTATCATTTCCTTTTCCGCCGCCGGAAACACGTCGATGATCCGGTCGACGGTCTTTGCCGCGGAACTGGTGTGCAAGGTGCCGAACACCAAGTGCCCGGTTTCCGCCGCCGTCATCGCCAAGCGGATGGTTTCCAAGTCGCGCATCTCGCCCACCAGAATAATGTCCGGATCTTCGCGCAACGCCGACCTAAGCGCGTTGGAGAACGATAGCGTGTGCGGCCCGACCTCGCGCTGGTTCATTAAACATTTCTTGCTCTCATGGACGAATTCGATCGGGTCTTCCACCGTCAAAATGTGTCCGTATTCGTTTTCGTTGATATGATTAACCATGGCGGCGAGCGTGGTGGATTTGCCGGAGCCGGTCGGCCCCGTCACCAGCACCAGCCCGCGCGGTTGATTGCAAATTTCGGCGAAACTCTTCGGCGCTTTAAGATCTTCGAGCGACAAGACTTTCGACGGAATGGTCCGCATCACTGCGGCGGCGCCGCGCTGCTGCACAAAGGCATTGACGCGAAAGCGCGCGAGATTGGGAATCTCGAAGGAGAAATCGCACTCGAGATTTTCCTCGTAGTGTTTGCGTTGACCGTCGTTCATAATGTCGTACATCATGCCGTGAACTTGGCGATGTTCCAGCGCGGGAACGTTGATCCGGCGCACGTCGCCATGAACCCGAATCATCGGCGGCAGTCCCGCCGAAAGATGCAAGTCAGACGCTTTGTTCTTAACGGAGAAGGCGAGAAGTTCAGAGATTTCCATTATAATTTCCGTACTGTTAAGAGGCGGCAGGCGCCGCAATCGATCGAACGGTGTTTAATTGGAAGTTACTTTAACAGTTTCCCGCAAGTTTGTTAAACCATAAGCGCTTTTTCTGTCGGATTAGGTATCCCTGTGGCGCTCTAGCGGGCGGCTCGGCGCGGCATGATCCGCGCCTTCGAGGATATTCGTGCGTTCCCATCTAGCGTGACCGGCATCGAGCACAATCTGCGTGTCGTGCGCGAGCGCATAGAACAAGCTGCACAGGCCTATGCCCGCAAAGCCCCGTCTTTACTGGCTGTCAGCAAAGGCCATCCGGAGAGCGCCATTCGGCGCGCCTTTGCAGCCGGGCAATGTGAGTTTGGTGAAAGCTATCTGCAAGAAGCGCTGGCGAAAATCGACGCCACGCGGGATTTGCCGATTGTCTGGCACTACATTGGCCCGATTCAGAGCAACAAGACCGCCGCGATCGCTGAACATTTTTCTTGGGTTCATGGCATTGATCGATTGAAAATTGCCGAGCGGCTTTCCGCT
>JANNMV010000032.1:0-2462 GCA_031398205.1 Pseudomonadota bacterium
AGTGCCACGGCTTCCGTCACCAAATGATGCTTGGGCGACAGATCACAAATCGGATCGGTGTTGGTTGCATCCTGCGTCAACATATAAGCCTGACAACGGCAGCCGCCGAAATCCTTGGTCTTCTCCGGGCAGGTGCGGCACGGCTCCTTCATCCAACTGTCGCCGCGATAAATGTTGAACGCGTCGGAGTCGTACCAAATTTTATCCAGCGACATATCGCGCACATTCGGGAAATTGATGCCCGGCAACATGCGTGCCTCGTGGCACGGTAACACCATGCCGTCCGGTGCGATGTTGATGAAAATGTTGCCCCAGCCGTTCATGCAAGCCTTCGGCCGCGTCGCGTGATAGTCCGGCACGACGAAGAAAATTTTCATCTTATCGCCGATGCGTTTGCGGAATTCGTTGACGTAGGCTTCGGCTTTATCTAACTGTGCGTGGGTCGGCAGCAGTTGATCGCGGTTCAAAAAACTCCAGCCGTAATATTGCGTATTGGCGAGCTCGACGTAGTCGGCGTCCATCTCTTCCGCCAGGCCCAATATCTTGTCGATGTGGTCGAGGTTCATGCGATGTAACACGACGTTCAACACCATCGGATAGTCATACTGCTTCACCAGGCGCGCGATCTTTTTCTTCAGATCAAAGGTCTTGGTGCTGGAAAGAAAATCATTCATCTCCCTGGTGGAATCTTGGAACGAAACTTGAATATGATCCAGGCCATTGTCCTTTAGGCGCTTGATGCGCGCCTCGTTCATGCCGATGCCAGAGGTCAGAAGATTGGTGTAGAAGCCGAGTTTATGCGCCTCGGCGACAATCTCTTCAAGATCATCGCGCAGCAGCGGTTCGCCGCCGGAGAGGCCCAGTTGCACTACACCCATCTTGCGCGCTTCGGTGAGCACGCGAACCCATTCGGCCGTGGTCAACTCTTGATCGTACTTAGCATAATCAATCGGGTTGTAGCAATACACGCAATGCAGCGGACATTGATAGGTCAACTCAACATTGAGCCACTGCGGATAAGGAATGTCGCTACGCTGCACTTGTTTTAACTCTGATCCAACCGTTTCCATGAGCTATCTCCAGGCCAGCCAGCACATCTTTGCGCAAGTCCGGCTCGTTAAATGTCTTCTGTAACTCTTCGGCAATCGCGGCGATGGTGGCTTTGCCATCGACGCGCTTGATAATTTCACCGGCGCTACCGTTCAATTGCACGCGGCCTTCCGGATAAAGCAACACATAGGCTTGCGGCACTTCTTCCCATTGCAAGCGGAAGTGCTTGGAAATTTCCATGGTGTCCGTCAACTCAAGCGGCTTCTTTTCGCTCACGCTTGGCCTCCATGATTTGCTCAGGTGTTAGATAGTTGAAGGCCATGGAATCCAACATCGACCACAACACATCAAGTTTGAATTGCAGTATATCCAACGCCCGTTCCTGCAATGGACGTGTATTGAAATATTCCAGCGTGATTCCCAACCCTTGCTCGACATCGCGGCGCGCCTGAGCGATGCGCTTTTTGAAGTAGGACAAGCCCTCTTCTTTAATCCACGGATAATGCTCGGGCCAGGTGTTGATGCGTTCCTTGTGAATATGCGGCGCGAACAATTCCGTCAGCGAGGAACAAACCGATTCTTGCCACGGCCGCTGCCGCGCAAAATTGATATACGCCTCGACGGAAAAACGCACGCCGGGCAGCACATATTTCAACGACGTTATCTCTTCGCGCGAGATGCCGACCGCGTCGCCGAGCCGAATCCAAGTTTCGATGCCACCTTCGTCTTCACCAAAACCATCGTGATCGAGAATGCGTTGAATCCATCCGCGCCGCACTTCTTGGTCGGGACAATTGCTCATCACCGCCGCGTCTTTGATCGGAATGCTGATCTGATAGAAGAAACGATTTGCCACCCACTTGCGCACTTGATCCGGTGTGAGCTTGCCGGAATTCAGCAACACATTGAAGGGATGATAGATGTGATAGCCCTTGCCCTTTTCGCGCAGCTTGGCTTCAAATTCCTCTTTGCTCCAGGGGAGCATTTCATTCGCACCCATTGTGAATTCCTATAACTCGATTTCCAATCCATCATACGCCACTTCGATGCCATGGCGAGTCAGTTCCGCGCGCTCGGCGGAATCTTCGTTGAGAATGGGATTGGTGTTGTTGATGTGGATCAAAATCTTGCGTGGCTTGGTCAAGGGCTGTAACACTTCGATCATGCCGCCGGGGCCACTTTGCGGCAGGTGGCCCATGTCTTGGGCGCGCTTAGCCGATAAGCCCAACGTGATCATCTCATCGTCAGTCCAAGTCGTGCCGTCCACCAACAGGCAATCGGAATCGGCCATTAGCGGCTTTAAGTGAGGCTCGATCTGGCCTAAGCCCGGCGCATAGAATAAAGTCTTGCCGGTTCGCGTATCGGTGACGCGCATGCCCAGGTTATCACCCTCGTGTGGATCATTGCGATGG
>JANNMV010000079.1:0-4797 GCA_031398205.1 Pseudomonadota bacterium
GCAATCGAAACGCTGAAGCCTGTTTCCTGGAAGTCCTACACCATCGGCGATCCGTTCGGCCCGTCCAAGTACGCTTGGAGATTGGACGATGAAAAACTGATGTACCCCTTCTACGAGAAAGCCCTCAAGGCCGGTATCGACACCATTTGTATCCACAAAGGCTTAATGCCGCGTGACTACGAAAAAGCGTTTGCCGGCACCTGGGAAAACGCGACGGTGTGGGATCTGGAAAAAGCGGCGAAAGATTGGCCGAAGATGAATTTCGTGATCTATCACTCGGCACTGCGTCCTTGGCTCGCGGACACCCCGGAGAAAGAGTTGGCTGACTTCGAAAAGACCGGTTACATCCCCTGGTCCACCGACCTCGCCAAGATTGGTCAGAAGTACAAAAACGTCTACGCCGAACTCGGTTCCGTGTTCGCCGGTGTCGCCGTGACCAACCCGCGCTTCTGCGCTGCCTTCCTTGGCCAGTTGGTCAACATGATGGGCGCCGATAATGTTGTTTGGGGTACCGACTCCGTATGGTACGGTTCGCCCCAGTGGCAAATCGAAGCCCTGCGCCGCATCGAAATTCCGGAAGACATGATGAAGCAGCAAGGCTGGAAGACGCAGCTCGGCGCCGGCAACGGAACGGTGAAGAACAAAATCTTCGGCCTGAATTCATCCCGTCTGTACAAGCTGGATCCGGTCAAGATGGCGCAAGAAGGCACCCAGCAGTGGGACAACGACATGCTCGCCAAGATCAAGAATGAGTACCTTGCCAATGGCGGCGACGTGAACCGCAGCAACACGTATTATGGCTATGTGCCGAAGAAAGAAACCGTCGCTTAACGACAACATCGTTGCGGCTTAACTCAACAAGCCGGGCCACAAGCCCGGCTTGTTGTTTTTAGGGAATCAAAAATACATCAGGCCACAAGCCAACACCAGAGCGCGTTCCAGCCATGCCATTGACGAACGCCTCGCTGATACTAGCTCGCAGGCCGATGACTATTTCGATATGATGTAGCGCTGAGCATAGTAGAATACGTTCAAAATAAGATGCGTACTTCGCTGCAACACCGCAACAAAGTTTCTTTACTACGGCTGGAACAACATGGATTTTCACTATGATGATTCGGTCTACCCTCGCCCCGCCGCTTGCCTTGCCGCAGACTGTAAGTCTAATACTTGCGCTCATCCTGCTGAGTAGCTGTAAGGCATTGTTGCCTCGCTCCGAAAGCGGCGCCAAGTCGCAATGGGCGAACTTTGATACCGCAACACAGAACTTCAACCGCATTAAGCCCTACGAGACCGACAAGAGCCAATTGGTTGCCCTGGGTATGGATCCGGTGAGCAATCCGAACATCACCATTTTGAATTATTCGGATGTCATCCGCCGCTTTATTCCGAGTTCGGCTGTCGCCACGGAAAACTTGGATCGCGGTATCAGCGAATGCATCGCCGCGAAAAACGATTGCAGCGCCTATGAAATCGACGTGAAGACACTGCAGAAAAAGCGCAACGGAAATTTTTGGCTCGACGCCCTTAACTTCAAACGCCACACTGACATTTCCGGCTGGCGCTTCACCGGACTGATCGTGATGAAAGGCGATTTAGTGGTCTATAAACTGTCGGGGGGCCAGCCGCGCATCCAAGAAGCGGAGGTAACCCGCAACCCACTCGGGCCCTTCCAAGGATTCTCTGAAAGCGCCGCCAGAGCGGCGGTGGGGCAATAACCCGGTCATTTCGGCGCCACGCGCAAGGGCCGTGGCGCGGCAAAATCCGCGCCTGACACTTCAACTTGGGTGAGTTTCGGGCAGCGCGGCGTAGTCAGCAAAACATAAGGCTGGGTAATCACTTGCGCTTGATTGGCGTTGCCCTGCGGATTGACTTCTTGCAGGTCAACCTTCATCACGCCGCCATCACACTTCACTGAACGCACCTTCAGCCCATAGCCGCCGCTGGGTTTGGGATCACGCGCCGCATAGACGACAATATCTTTAGCAAAATCCACGTTTGGCGCATCCGATACGGAAGGTTGTCGCGACGTAATTTGTTTGAATAGCTCGTCCAACTCGAAGCGATCCGTCACCACGTTCGCCTGGGAAGAATTCGCGCGAATACCGGTCTGCACACCACTGTTGATGACTTCGAACGGCTGCGGCGGAGTCGCGCAGGCGCTGAGAACAATGCCAACGGCGGTTATTCCCAGGGTGGCCGATGCAATGTTCATAGCTGGTGTTTTCATATCGATCCGTTAGCGTTTGAGACGCTTTTTCTGCGTCAGCCCACCGCGTTGCAGCGGCACCACCTCGCTCGGCGGCGGCGGACTTTGAGCATTATTCACACTGAAATTCAGATTGGTCAGCGGACCACCGCCCGTCAAATCCAACAACGCGCCAAACGTGCCGCAGGCATCTTCGATCTCGCAGATAAAGCCGTCATTATCGCGATCCGTACCGGCAAAGACGTAGTAGAAACCCGCCGGGATACCGGAAATGGCATAGCGATAACTGTTACTCGCCGATGGTTGCGATTCAGGCAAATTCGTGTCGTTAATCGTCGCGCCGGTATCGCGATTGAGCACCAGCACAAAAATTTCACCCGCATCGCCGATCGCGGCGTTGGCTTGCACTACGACCGACACTGGGATGGTCTTGATGCTGGCGCCGATAGTCGCGTCGGTCACGATATCAATACTGGCAGGGAAGGTGCCGTCCGCGGCTATCTGAGGGTGGGTACGGTCAATGGTGACGGTTATCTGTTTCGGCGCCACTCCGCTGGTCGGCGTTACGATGATCCACGGAACCGTAGAGGTCACGGATGTAATGCTCAGAGGCGTCGCCGGATTGCCGCCGTTCGTAATATTGAATTGCAGCGAGTTCGCGATTCGGTCGAAACTCAACCGCTCGACCGAGATCGCGAGAATAGAACCCGCAACGGGCGGCCCGCTGAGCGCCATCGCCGCATCCACCGCTTTTTTGGCATCGATTAGGCCATGGCCGAAAAGATCGTCGCGGCCGACCGTGCCGATATCCGAGGTAATACGCTGTTTGTAAGTAGGATGGGTGCCCTCGATCAACTGGTCGATCACGGTAGGCGTCAATGTCGGATTAGCGCCGCGCATCAAGGCAAGTACACCCGCGATATGGGGCGCCGCCATGGAGGTGCCTTGATAAAATACGTAACTGAATTTACCGGCCGTGTCGTCAAATAATGTACTGAGCACACCATCGGCAAAACTGTCGCTGTTGCGATCGACGCTGGTATCGCCACCCGGCGCGGCGATATCGATGGTCTCTCCGAAGTTCGAGTAGGGCGCACGCTTCAGATCCAAGCCGACTGCGGAAACGGAAATAACTCCCTCATAGGCCGCCGGAAATGAAGGCGCGCTGGTATTTTCGTTTCCAGCCGCCGCGACCACGATTACACCCGCCGCGCGCGCGGCGTCGACGGCCGCTTGGACTGTAGCGCTAGACCGTGGTCCACCAAGACTCATATTGATGATATCCGCCTTCTTGGCCGGCAAGGTGCCCGAGTTATTCGACAACGCGGCTGCGAAACGAATAGCTTGAACAATATCGCCATCGGTGCCGCCGCCTTTACCCAAGACCCGCAGCGCCATAATCTTCCCGTCGAAGGCGATGCCTGCCACCCCAATACCATTATTAGTCGCCGCTGCCACGGTACCCGCAACGTGGGTTCCATGGAAGGAACTTTCACCAAGGCGCGCGCCATCGCCGACATCTTCGGGATCGCTGTCGACGCCACCGCCATCTCCGGCATTTGTGCTATCGCTGATGAAGTCGTAGCCCGCTACAAGCTGCCCGGCGAGGTCGGGATGCGCTTGCTTTATGCCGGTATCGATCACGGCAACGATGGCTGGGCCGGTGATGGCATTCGTGCCAGTCGCGCTGTTCCACGCCAATTCTAAGTTGATGGCCGGATAATGCCACTGATGCTTGTAAAACGGATCAGTGGGTGTGAAGCTCGCATGGCGAATATAGTTTGGCTCGGCGTAGACCACGTTCGGATCGCGCTTGAGATTGAGCAAGGCTTCGATGGTCGCGCCGATCGCTTCATTGGCCTCGTGTCCCGGCGCATTGATCTTTTCGCCGGTAATCGCGCTGGCAATTTCAACGCGGGGCGGCTTGACAACGCGCATCAACTTTACGCCCTCGACCATATCACTCACGGCCGTCAAGTTATGCTTGCTCGCCAGCGACTCAATAGTTTGGCTGCTTTTATATTTGACGAACACTTCACCGGGAACGAATTCATCGCCCGGCAATATTGTTGCCCGATCCAATGCCGTGGTCACGGTCGTGGTTCCAGCCGCAACCAGGTAAACCGACCCGCCTGCGAACGCGCGCACACCGACGATGTAAGTGCCGGGGCCGGGTGTGGTAACGGTCTCTACGGCTTGGTCCGTGCCCTCCGAAGAGGCCGTAACAACCGTTCCGGAGCTATCCAAGAGGAATAAATCCAGATCGTTTGCCGTTAAATTGTTGTCGGAAAAACTCAGCGTCACGCGCACGTTTTCAGCGCCGACCGTGAGCCGATAAAGATCGTGAACAACCACGCTGCTGCGCGCCGTGATGCCTTTGTAACCGGCGTTGTTGCTGATTGCCTGGGCCGAGAAGGAGTCGCCCGGCGCCATTGCCGCCGCGGTGGCGAGCGTGTTGTTGCACTCGGCTTCGAGCTTATTGCTGGCTTCGACGTTTAATTTGCCGGAGATCTGGAATGGTCCGCTGGGTCCGCCGGGGCCGACGCCCCCTGTTCCGCTCGGCGCGGCCGAAGCGCCGCATGCGGTTG
>JANNMV010000107.1:0-8533 GCA_031398205.1 Pseudomonadota bacterium
TCTCATTTTTAGCGGGGCCATGAAATTTTCCTATGGATTTAAAAAAGACCGCGGGCTGAATTAACAAGGTTTGAATACCTTGGCTCTTCAGATGAATTACTTTGGCCGCGGGCGTGACAGAATCGGCTGAACTTTTTGTAAGCGGCCCGCGCGCAAATCAACGACTGCCTTTGCCACTGCGCGTGCCACATTGCGTACTTCTTCTTGCACTGCTTTATCTGCGTCCAGCGCGTCATGACTCGTCGCGTAAGGCTCATAGTAACCAATGTAGCGGTCTAACCGCGCCGGCGCGCCGGCATCAATGAACCCCATCCAATCGAGCCAGTCCGACAAGGCTCGCCGAGAGCCTTCTATACCGGCCACGTCGCCATGAACGATCAGACCATAGGCACGACCGGCTAAGTGCTGAGGGTAATCCCAACCGTCCATCTCAAGTTGTTTCGCCTTGTCGGCTTTTTTGCCTGAGGTCGAGGTCGGATCCGGATTACCCCCGTCGGCGCACACCAAGCGGTCGATCATCAGCTTTAACGGGCTTGGGCTCTGATACCAATACACTGGCGAAACGATGATCACCCCATGGGCCGCGGTCCAGCGTTCGTAGATTTCGGACATCCAATCGTTAGTTTGGTTAAGTGAGTGGTTAGGATAGCAACTGCACGGCCAATGACACAGCGGCATCGCGGTCGATGCGCAGCCCTTGCAGGGGTATATGTTTCGGCCATACTCGGATGTGACTAAGCTCAAGTCCAACACATCGGGTTGAATGGCGGCCGCATCGAGCATTTCACGTGCGAGACCCAACAGGCGGAATGTTTTTGACATCTCGCCCGGACACGTTCCATCGTTGCGAGCAGAGCCACAGATCAGCAACACGCGCGACGGGCTTGCCGGATCCGCCCAACGCCGTTGTGCCTGATCGATGCGTTGTTTCGTTGCAACCCACTCTGTTGATAAGTCGTAATCGGGGTCGACATAACCAGGACCCGCCTTTTGCGTGAAGGGGGCCTTGCGACCTTCGGCATAGCCCTGCCAGGCAATCTCTTCTAGGCGGGCAATGGAGTTGTCTTCTTTACGGAATTCAGGATCGATAAATGAGGCTCGAAATCGGATGCCAAATTCTGCGCGCTCGAGTTGAGCCGGTGCCTGACCGGTACGGATTTTAATCATATTTACCCCTCGCTTGCAGATGTTAGAGAAATATCAAACTGCACACTCTACGCGCGCGATCCCGATGTGATGTCGATTCAGACCGGAGCAAATTTCGTGCCCATTTTAAAAAGGCATCAGCGGTGCACTCTGGCAGCGTCTCTACCACGCAGGGCGTTCCAGCCGGTAAGCATTGCAACCAACGCGTAAAATTTGCTGAATCATTTTCATTCGCGCAAACTCTAGAGCAGGGCATTCATCTGCGTGGTCCAATGCTTTACTTGCTCGAACAAAGGAAATTGTGATCGCCGTGAAACGTATGTTGCCAGCGCAGCTAATTACTCAGTATTGATCCAGGCATGGATTACATCGTAGAGATCGAATATTTACTGATATGATTCAGTCCGATATGCATTTCAGATACCGCCCAAGGTGAAGTGCTGGTGTATTATTTGTTGCCTTAATCTTAATAAATTGCTGAGAACACGATGGCTCGAAGTGTGGAAGAGATGGCGCAATTAAGCGCGCTGGCGTTGCATTTGTCGATCCAGCGTGAGGCCATTTTGCAACGGTGGCGGCAGGCAGTTGAAGCGGATCCCCGGCTCACCACCGCGTCCAGTTTATCGCGGAGCCAGTTTAACGATCACATCCCGGAGGTGCTCGACGCTTTCGAGCGCGATTTGTCTTCGCGCGATCGGGTCGACAAAATAGAAGCGGCCGCGGACGAACGAGAAAGTGCCGGGGAACACGGCACACACCGTTGGCAACAGGGTTATGACCAGCGCGAAGTCATGTGCGAATGGGCGCATCTTCAGATCTGTTTACTAGACGAACTTGAGCGCTATGAGGACGGGCACGCGGAACTTAGCGTGGCCGCAATGAGGGTGGCGCGGCGTGCTCTGACCCAACTATGTAGCGAGGGTGTCGTAGAAAGCGCCGCTCGCTACGCGCGCTTGCAACAAGTAGAGGCTTCCGGGCGACTTCGGGATCTAGAACAAGCGTTGACCCAGATTAGTGAATTGGAACGTCAGCGCGCGCTGTTGTGGCGTGAGGCAGCGCACGACTTGCGCGGAAATCTGAGTGTGGTACAGAACGCGGCTTTCGGGCTGAACAAAGGTGACGTTCCCGACGACATTCGCGCAAAGTTCCAGGCGAGATTGCAAAAAGGGGTTGCTTCGTTGCACGCTTTACTATCGGAACTAACCGATCTCGCCCGGCTTGAGGCCGGTCACGAACACCGCAAGGTGAGCCAGCTTGTCGTCGCCACCGTGCTTCAAGACCTGTGCGGCAACTATCAAGAAATGGCGGCGCAACGCGGCCTGTTTCTGAAAACGGAAGGTCCACCCAACCTTACCGTTGAAGGAGATTCGATAAAAGTTGCGCGAATCGCGCAGAATCTCCTAGTAAATGCGCTCATGTACACCGAGCGCGGAGGGGTAATAGTTAAATGGAGTTTAGAAACAGGCAGCGACGCCGATCGATGGACGCTCTGCGTTCAAGATACCGGCCCTGGTTTAGACTCGGGTCAAGTCAATCCGATTGCTCGCGAGCTACAACATGCCACCGAAGAAACTCGAGACATAGAAGATAAGGACGCGACAGCCAACAACGAGGAAGGTACCGACCCCGCGCCGACGCTCGCCTCGCTGTCCTCCCATCAAACTTTTAGCCCGCCCTCGCGCGAAGGTATAGGTCTGTCTATCGTAAAGCGTTTATGCGAACTGCTTAATGCAAGCCTCGAATTACAGACCTCACCGGGTGAAGGAACAACGTTTAGAGTCAGTTTTCCAAGTCGATATTAAAAACGTCGCGCCTTGAATCCTATCGACTCATTTCTAGCCCTCGGAGATGTATGCAGAATCGCGCGGATGTAATCGCGGAAGTCGCGGGCTCGGATCCTGTAGCGGCAGTTCTGCGGGCTCGTTGGGGTCGTTTTGTGGCGGGCGCTTAATGATCGGTGGTTCGTTAGCGGGAGGCCGACGAACTGGTTCTTCGATTGGTTCGTTGCAGCCGGGGCCACGTGACGACTCGACTAACCGGTACCGGCACATTTTAGTTTCACGCGTTAGGTACATTCCCGCCCTCACCTTCCCAGCGCACGAGTCCTTCCTTATCGTCGGCCCGACGCCGCCGCTCAAGCATCGAACGCGTTTTGTCAAAGCAAACCATGGCGAGGACGGCTGCTGCAACGACCCAAAAGAATTTGCGCGTCATCGCAAGGCCAACGGCGCGGAAATAAAACGTGGTGGAGTGACCGGATCGAAGTCTATCCATTTCCCGTCGTGCCACCTGCCGTCCGCCATTTCCAAATCTTCCGCACCTTGAGCGCTCAACACCACGGATGCACTTTGTGTTGCCTTATCGTCATCCAAACGGACGGCAAGCAACACGCCTGCGCGCCTAGGTGCGGGCGCTGGATGATCGCTCGCACCCGCTCTACTGAGGCCGCCGGCAAACGACCCGGTATAGGCACCTACGCCGACGGCGGCAACCGCCACTGCGGCGCCGACAACGGGAACGGCCGCCGCTAGACCTACCGCCAAACCAATCGCGCCACCCGCGGCAGCGCCCGAAACCGCATCGTTTGTAATTTCGCTTGCACCGGGGTCGGCGTTAATGTGATCCCCGCCGATTGGCGTGGCGTCATGTTGTCCCGGTGGATTGACGTAAAAGACACTCAGATCCTCCGGATTGACATTCGCATCAATCAGCGCTTGCACCGCGCCCTCTGCCTGATCGAATGTTTGAAATCGCCCCGCTATGATTGATGACATGCATATCCCCGAATAAGAAAACCCCGCAAGATAGCGGGGCACTATAGTTCAGCAAAAATTGGCTATTTGACTTAAAGCATTACGCGACATCAACAACACTCGCCGACCCATCAATTGACGGCGATACTGTTTTGAACGGCCGTAACGCCCTGAATATTTTTGGCTAGCTGTTCCGCTTTTTGCCGTTCCGAATCGCTCTTTGCCGTCCCGGTGAGTTGCACTGTACCACCGGACGTTTCAACGCTGATGGCCAAACCTTTCACTTCATCATCGGCGAGCAATGCCGCCTTAACCTTGGTTGTAAGGGTAGTGTCGTCAACATATTGACCGGCGGTTTGTGGCGCGGTCTGTACCTCGAGATCATTACGAACAGACTTGACGCCTTCAACGGACTGGGCAAGCTGTTCGGCACGTAGACGTATTTCATCGGAACCGACGAACCCACTGAGTTGAACCACGCCACTACGTGTCTCGACCCGAATGTCAGTCGATTTAACCGCATCATCCTTAATCAAATCAGCTTTAACCTTTGCGGTGACGGTCGCATCATCTAAATACTGACCGGTCGTGGATTGTTCGCCTTGCTTAGAGCAAGCGCCTAATACCAATACCAGCGCGATTGCTGACACAGTTGAGCGCGATAACGTAAATCGTTTCATAAAATTGCTCCTTAAAAATAGAAAAAAAGAGTTGTCCTCGATGAACGAGAATCCCTTCGCCTTAAGTCAGCAATGTTCGTGCCAAATTGCGATTCAGTAAACTTGATGCTGCGCGAGAGCGTGGCGCTCGTTTCGTTTGGTATCTGCCGAGAAGCGTGTCACGATCAATGCGCAAGATTTACCGGTAAGTATGTAAACTTTACGAAAAACGTACAGAATGCTCCACCGCTTGCGGAGGGCAACTTAGTACGGGCACTGGCATGTTAGCCAAAAGGGCGGCCCACGAATTCGCCAAACACCGTGAAGTCGAACTTTGGCGTCAAGAAAAACTCGGCGAACGCCCGCGCGTCACCTGGGACCACACGGTCATCGAATGGCTAAAGGTGCACGAGCATAAGCGCAGCATCGAGGATGACCGCACCCGGCTACGGGTATTGTCAGAACAGCTGCGCGGGTATTCCATTTCTCAAGTGACGCCGGAACGACTCCGAAAAGCCGTCGAATCGTTACCAGATATTGGTTACGCGACGCGTAATCGCTACATGTCCGTCGGCAGCAACGGTCTGATTTTCGCCGCCTCAGTGAAATGGTGCTCGCCACCGGAAAAAATCCCGCGCTTCAAAGAACCAAGCCACCGAATCCGATACCTCGTGCCGGCAGAAGCCAATCGACTATTGATTGAGTTGCCGGATTACACGCGCCCAATGGTCGAATTCTCGCTGGCCACGGGATTGCGAGAATCCAATGTCAGGCTTCTGGAATGGTCAAACATTGATTTGGAGCGGGCTATTGCCTGGGTGCATGGCGACAAGCCAAGGCCGGCAAAAGCCTCGCGGTGCCGCTTAACGCCAGCGCAATGGGTGTGTTGAATGAGCAGTTCGGCAAACACCGGCAATGGGTATTCCCATTGAATGGCAATGCGATCTCGGGTTGTAACAACAAGGGTCGGCGTGGCGCGCTCAAGCGCGCAGGTATCGAGAATTTCCGCTGGCATGATCTGCGTCATACCTGGGCTAGTTGGCATGTGCAAAACGGCACCAGTCTCGACGATCTGAAAAACTTAGGTGGATGGGCCGGGATGCAAATAGTCGAGCGTTATGCGCACATGACGCATGAACGAGTGGCGAAAGTGGCGGGAAATATTGACGGAATCTGGGAAACTTCCGCCAAACTTCGTTCCAACGACGAAATGCCAATTGCTTGGAAGCCCCCGTATTTATTGGCTCCCCGACCTGGGCTCGAACTAGGGACCTGCGGATTAACAGAGCGTCGGTCAGATTTGGTGGAAAATAAAAACATCAAAAATATCAATCAGACATCCCCACCCAACCCCCAATCGCTCAAACTACGACAAAAACCGACAAAACTCGACCATACTCGACAAAAATTGCGTCAAAGAAACGTCAAACTTAATAAATGGCCCAATGCCTTTAAAACATCGCTTGATTTCTTCCTAACACAACATTATAGTTGTGTCATGATTCCGGTATTCGATGCCAACAGAAATTTTCCACCGGGAATTCATTTCCTTGGGATGAGTTGGTTGCGCGATTCGGTATTACTCCGCATCGGCAAATGTTACTGGCCGGACTTCGCGCCGCGTTGCTGTCGTTAAAGGATTCTGGATGTCGATGTGTGTATATCGACGGAAGTTTTGTGACCGCAAAGGAACAGCCGGGCGACTTTGATGGTTGCTGGGAAGTCGACGGGGTCGATGCAGACTAGCTGGATCCGGTACTGTTGGAGTTTGCGAATCGGCGTGACGCACAGAAAGCAAAATATTACGGTGAGCTGTTCCTTGCGAACACAGCAGCCGATCCGTCCGGTACGCGGTCTATCGATTTCTTTCAGCGTGACAAAGACGGACAGGCCAAAGGGATTATCGCCCTTGATTTAAAGGATTTGCCATGATTACCAATGAACGCCAATACTTGATTACAAAAGCCGAAGCAGATAGGTTCGAATTAGCGCTTAACCAGGCTGACGAACAAAATAAGAAGCTTCATCCCAAACTGCGCAAGGCGGCGCGTGAAGGGTTGGAAAGCCAGTTACAGGAACTGCGTGAAGCCCTTTATGAATACGAAGCGTTGCGTGCCGGCGCGGAAACGTCGTTCGAATATGATTCGCTCACCAACCTACCGGAAGGGTTGATCAAAGCACGTATTGCGCGCGGGATGACACAAAAGCAATTGGCGGAATCGTTGAATCTTCAAGAACAGCAAATCCAACGCTATGAAGCGACCCTGTATAAAGGCGCGGCGCTGGAGCGGATTGAAGCCGTGGCGAAAGCGCTTGGGTTGCGCGAGACGGTTCGGTTCGAATTGAAATAGTGAGTCGATTGAAGTTTCAAATTACAGCTTGTCGGTTTCAACCGCAAAATTTTTATGAAACGACAATTGTGAGGCGTTGATTCGACTCTCAATTTTTTGCGTAAAGCGGCGTTCAGAACTTTCGGTTATCGCATATATACAACCCTGCCAGCCAACGAAGAAATAGGGCAGAAGACAAACCACCGGCGTTGGAAATGTAGAAAAGCCAGGAACTCGACCTACCTGCGCGCCGCGCCAACTTTCGGGCGTCGAGCTACACCGAGCAGCATTTTAATTGACCACCGGTTTGCCACGGGATCTCACCCCCCAAACACACACCGCGTCCGATAAGATTGACTAATGTTGTCTAATATGACAACATATGTTTTTCTGACGCCAGCACTTCAGATTTTTCCTAACATCGCCAAACTACAGATTAACAAATGATCAGGCGGACTCGAGCGGTTTCTTGGATCAAGGCAGCGCTTAAGGATTTTGAATCATTTCCTGAAGGCGCCAGATCCCGGTGCCTCACCGCCTTAACAATCGCCGCAGAGGGCGGCAAGGCGGATATAGTAAAGCCGATGAAGGGCATGGGGTCGGGTGTGTTTGAGATAGCGTTACCACTGCGTGGTGATGCCTTTCGAGTGATCTACGCGGTGCAGATTGTCGAGGAAATTTGGGTTGTCCACGCGTTCAAGAAAAAATCGACTCAAGGGATAAAGACATCACGGCAGGACGTTGATCTGATCAAGGATCGGTTAAAGCGACTGAAGGAGATATTGCAATGAGGAAAGAGAAACTAGAAATTGTGCGTGGCAGTGGAAACGTTTTTCGCGATCTCGGCCATCAGAGTGCGGACGTCGAGCAGTTCAAAGCGATCTTAGCCGCGGAAATTATCAAGGTGCTTGATGGTGACGGATTAAGCGTACGGGGCGCGCACGCCGTTACGGGTGTCGCCGCCGCCGACTTCTCGCGGATTCGCAACGCAGAACTTGGCCGCTTCACAGTTGATCGACTGATGTCTATTATTAACCGGTTAGGATCGCGAGTGGACGTTAGGATAAAGGTTCGACGCAACGAATCGCTTCGAGACGATGCGGTGGTTTAAATGTGATTGGTCGGCAAAGAAGACGACCACGGCGCGTTCAGTAAATCAGTCCGGGTGCACGTCGGTTCTCGCTCAAACCGCTGCCTGTTAATTGTAATGATGGTACGCTTTGGCGGGCCGTGTGTAACTTGATAGATCCGTTTGCGCAAAGTTTCGGTTCGGACTGAAAAAAGTTTGCCGGAGTTTGCCTACACTTTTATCGCTCATGTTAGGGAGCACTACGGCGTAGATGTAGATCAGTGGCTCCCCGACCTGGGCTCGAACCAGGGACCTGCGGATTAACAGTCCGTCGCTCTACCAACTGAGCTATCAGGGAATTGACGGGCTGCCCGAACGGGCGACCCACCGAAGCCCATAAGTATATCGTTTTTCATGCCCTTCGGTCAAACCGCGCCAACCCGGCCTATCCAGTCCCCGGATACTTCGCCCGAACAGACGCCACCGACCGCGCAATCAGCGTTTCCAGCACCGCGATGTCCACATCCGCAAGCCGCTTCAAATAGAGGCACGACTTGCCGGTCTTGAAGGTGCCCA
>JANNMV010000138.1:0-1505 GCA_031398205.1 Pseudomonadota bacterium
GCTTCCGCGTTACGACACGCACTGGCGCATCGGTGTGTTGTACGGCCCCCATGGTTCACCCGATTTTTTTACCGATGCGGATGTGGACATGTTCTTCGCCACCGATTGGGAAGTGCATTACAACTCCAGCCGCACCGGCGTGCGCCTGATTGGGCCGAAACCACAATGGGCGCGCCGCGACGGTGGCGAGGCAGGGCTACATCCTTCGAATATTCATGACAATGCCTACCCCATCGGCGCCATCGATTTCACCGGCGATATGCCGGTCATTCTGGGTCCCGATGGGCCGAGCTTGGGTGGCTTCGTCTGCCCCGCCGTTGTCGTGAAAGCCGAATTGTGGAAGATCGGCCAACTCAAGCCGGGCGACAAAGTACGCTTCGAAAAATTGTCCTTGCCGCAAGCGTTGGCCCTCGCGGTGGAGCAGGAAGAAGTGATCGCGACACTGGCGCGGCCGCAACAAAAAACGCCAGACGTTCCGGCCCGCGTCGTCAGCGATGCCGTTGTCCATCGCCTGGAACACAATGGCGATCATGTCGGCGTGATCTATCGCATCGCCGGTGACGATTATTTGTTGATCGAGTATGGTCCGCTGGTGCTCGATCTCAATCTGCGTTTTCGCGTTCATGCCTTGATGGAAGCGCTGCAAGCGCAGAAGATTCGCGACATCATCGATCTCACGCCCGGCATTCGCTCGCTGCAAATTCACTACGACAGCGCACGCTTGTCGCTCAGCGCGTTAATGGAAATCTTGCTGCGCGCGGAATCGATGCTGCCGGCGATCGACGACATGGAAGTGCCGACGCGCATCGTGCATTTACCACTGGCTTGGAACGACAGTCAGACGCAACTGGCGATTCAAAAGTATACTCAGTCGGTGCGTAAAGACGCACCTTGGTGCCCAAGCAATATCGAGTTCATCCGGCGCATCAACGGACTCAATAGCGTCGAAGAGGTGCAGCGCATGGTGTTCGATGCTTCGTATCTGGTGCTGGGTTTGGGTGATGTTTACCTCGGCGCGCCGGTGGCGACGCCGATGGATCCGCGCCATCGTCTGGTCACGACCAAATACAATCCCGCGCGCACCTGGACGCCGGAAAACGCGGTCGGCATCGGTGGCGCCTACCTGTGCGTCTACGGCATGGAAGGCCCCGGCGGCTATCAATTCGTCGGGCGGACGGTACAGATGTGGAATCGCCACCGTGTAACCGCCGATTTCCGCGAGGGTCAGCCGTGGCTATTGCGATTCTTCGATCAAATTCGGTTTTATCCCGTGAGTGAAGAAGAACTGCTCGACATGCGCCAGGATTTTCTCCACGGCAAATTCAATATCAAGACTGAACAACAGACATTCAGTCTGCGCGATTACAACGGATTTCTTGCCGCCAACGAATCAGACATTGCGCGCTTCAAGGCGCAACAACAGACGGCCTTCGACGCCGAGCGGGAACGCTGGAAAATCGCGGGGCACGCGGACTTTGCCGGTGAAGCGGCAACCGATGGCGTTG
>JANNMV010000156.1:0-3719 GCA_031398205.1 Pseudomonadota bacterium
AAAAACCCGAACCATTAAACAAAAACCCGGACTGTTAAAGAAAAAACCCGTGCCCAAATAAAAAACCCGCCTAGACGGGTTTTTCTGCGAGTTTTTTACAGCTTGAAAAGGTTAATCATTACTGCCCATTAAGCCCATCAGTAACTGCAACAAGCTGGTAAACAGGTTATAGATACTCATGTACAAACCTAACGTTGCCATGATGTAGTTAGTTTCACCGCCGCGCACCACTTGGTTGATCTGATAAAGCATCAACAGCGAGCACAGCGGAATGAAGATCGCGAGTATCGTCATATGAACCGCCGACGATTGGAAGAAAATGTTCGCGATCACCATCACCATGGCGACGATCACGCCGATTCCTAGGAACTTGCCCAGGCCGGAGAGATCGCGTTTCGTCGTGGTGGCGATACCTGCCATGGCGAAGAACACCGCAGCCGTGCCACCCGCAGCGAGACCGATCAATTGGCCGCCGTTGCTCATGCCGAGAATGCGCTGCAGCAACGGGCCTAGCAGCAGGCCGAGGAAGAATGTGAAGCCCAGCAGCAGGCCGACACCGACGGCGCTGTCACGATTCTTTTCGATCGCCCAGATCCAGCCGTAGAAGATCGCGATGGTGGCAATCGCCATCATGATCGGGCTGGCGCGCATGAAGCCAAAGTTCATATTCACACCGATCACTGCGCCGATAACCGTGGGAACCAGCGAAATGGCCAGCAGCAAATAGGTATTGCGCAGGACGCGATTCTGCGACAGTCCTAGCGTGGTTGAACCAGTTGCTAATGGGATGTTGGGTTCCATATGTTTCTGTAACTCCTGTGTAGGTGAAATTCAGTTGCTTAGAATAGTGAAATGGGGGGAAAGTTGCAAGTTTTCAATAGCTTTCGGATATTGCCTTATATTTCCGTAGGTTGCGTGTGGTACGTGGCGTCGCCCAACTTGGGAAGAATTTAGAGGATGATTTCACCCCGGCCAATCTCATTTACCTGCCCCAACGCGGATCCCTCCGATTGAATCGATCCGCAGCTTCAGCCGACTGTTTCAGCCGGTTTGAGCACCCTTATAACGGTAATGTTCCCCCGGGGTCGCGGCATTCCCGCCATTAGGAAGATATTTTCGTCATCCCCGTTCCGCCATGTACTTACCAAACTCGACTTTGGCGATGGCGTTGCGATGCACTTCATCCGGGCCGTCCGCCAAGCGCAACGTGCGGTTGTGGGCGTAGAACTCAGCGAGCGGGAAATCTTCGCACAAACCGCCGGCGCCATGGGCTTGAATCGCCCATTCGATCACTTGCTGGGTCATATTGGGCACGAACACTTTGATCATGGCGATTTCCGCACGGGCGACTTTGTTGCCGACCCTATCCATCATGTCCGCGGCTTTCAGCACCAATAGTCTGGCCGAATCGATCATGATGCGTGCTTCCGCCACCCTTTCTTGCGTCACTCCTTGTTCCGACACCGCTTTGCCGAACGCGACGCGGGTTAACGCGCGTCTGCACATGTATTCCAGCGCGCGCTCGGCCACGCCGATGGCGCGCATGCAGTGGTGAATGCGGCCCGGACCCAAGCGGCCTTGCGCGATCTCGAAACCGCGGCCCTCGCCGAGTAGAATGTTTTCATAAGGCACGCGCACGTTGTCGAATTTTACTTCCGCATGGCCGTGGGGCGCGTCGTCGTAACCGAGCACGGTTAGCGGGCGCACCACCGTGACGCCGGGGGTATCGCGCGGCACTAAAATCATGGATTGCTGATTGTGGCGGCTGGAATTATTCGGATCGGTCTTGCCCATGACGATGAAAATCTTGCAATTCGGATGAGGCGCGCCGGTGATCCACCATTTGGTTCCATTGATCACCCAGTCCTTGCCGTCGCGCACCATGCTGGTTTGGATGTTGGTCGCGTCCGACGAAGCGACGGCCGGCTCGGTCATGGCAAAGGCCGAACGCATCTTGCCTTCGAGCAAGGGCGCCAGCCACTCGCGCTTTTGCGCCTCGTTGCCATAGCGCTCGATGGTTTCCATGTTGCCGGTGTCCGGTGCGTTGCAGTTGAATACTTCCGGCGACCACAACACGCGGCCCATGATTTCGCACAGCGGCGCGTATTCCAGATTAGTCAAGCCCGCGCCGTGCTTCGATTCCGGCAAGAACAAATTCCACAGACCCGCCGCGCGCGCTTTGACCTTGAGATCTTCCATCAATTGCACCGGCTGCCAACGGTCGCCTTCGTTGACTTGACGATGGAATTCCGCTTCGTTTGGATAGATGTGCTCGTTCATAAACTGCACGAGGCGATCTTGTAGGGCTTTAACTTTATCGGAGTATTCGAAATCCATGGTTGTTCCCAATGAGGGGTGCATTTATGCACCGAAAATAATAATGAACGGTGCGCGAGCGCACCCTACTTTATTGCTTAAGAATTTTTTCCACCTGCCGCCAACCGGCTTCCGCCATGGGCCGTGCGCGTTTGCCGGATTCGATCGCGTGCTGGCTCGCGGCCGTGCCATCGACAACGCGCCCCATGATGCCTTGCAAAATCCCCGCCAGGCGGAACATGTTGTAGGCCATGTAAAAATCCCATTGACGCGGATCGATGGGTGATCGGCCGGTGCGTTTAAAATACTCTGCCACGTATTCTTCTTCCGTCGGAATACCGAGCGCTTTCCAATCGTAGCCGGCGATGCCGCGAAACTCGCCGGGCGATAAACGCCAGCTCATGCAGTGGTAGGAGAAATCCGCCAGCGGATTGCCCAAGGTCGATAGTTCCCAATCGAGGATGGCGGCGATGCGTGGTTCCGTCGCATGAAACATAACATTGTCCATGCGGTAGTCGCCGTGGACAATGCTGGTCGATTCGTCATGCGGAATATTTTCCGGTAGCCAGGCGATGAGGTTGTCCATCGCTTCGATCTTTTCTGTTTCCGATGCTTTATATTGCTTGGTCCAGCGGCCGATCTGGCGCGCGAGGTAGTTGCCCGGCTTGCCGAAATTGCCGAGGCCTATTTGATCGTAGTCCACTTGGTGGAGCGCGGCGATCACGCGGTTCAGCTCTTCAAAAATGGCTTTGCGCTCGGCGGGGTTCATGCCCGGCAGCGCTTGATCCCACAACACGCGGCCTTCGACGCAATCCATAATATAGAAAGCGGTGCCGATGACATTTTCGTCTGCGCACAGCGCGTAGGTTTTTGCAACAGGAATTTCCGTTCGATACAACGCGGTGATGACGCGATATTCGCGATCCACCGCATGGGCCGAGGGTAGCAGTTTGCCGGGCGGTTTGCGGCGCAACACGTAGCGCTTGCCGCCCGCGCTTAAGCGATAGGTCGGATTCGATTGCCCGCCTTTGAATTGCTCGACGGTGAGCGTGCCGGAAAACCCCTCGACGTGGTCGCGCATGTAGCGCTCGAGCGCGGTGGCGTCGAAGCGATGCTTATCTTGAACCGGCATGGTGCCGACGAATTCTTCGTGCATGGTTTTAATCGTTTTCTATGGCCGACAGCAAAATTACTTCTCGAAATGTCATCCCGAGCAAAGCGAAGGATCTGCTTTAATGGGCGCCGGAAAAAGCAGATCCTTCACTGCGATCAGGATGACATGGGCTTAGGATGACATATTAGGTTATTTAAAGGGTGCGTCCTTTACCCACGCCCGCATATCCCACGGCTGATACAGCGTCCAAATGTAGTCCTTGCATGCGGTTTCACGTAAATGATGAATG
>JANNMV010000255.1:0-7575 GCA_031398205.1 Pseudomonadota bacterium
GAGCCCGATGTCACCAATTGTGGCGGGGTCACGGTGTTCATGAAAGTCGCCCATCTCGCCGAGGCGTACAACTTACCCGTCACCTCCCATGGCGCCCACGATGTCACGGTGCAATGCCTAGCTGCCGCGCCGAATCGCTCCTATCTCGAGGCCCATGGTTTCGGCTTGGATCGCTACATCAAATATCCGTTACGCATTGAAGACGGATTTGCACTGGCGCCGGAGCGGCCCGGGCACGGCGTTGAGTTTGATTTCAACGCGCTGGAAACGCATCGCGCGTGACCTGCCTGGAACTGCCCGTGGATACTGGATCACAGCAATGCCATCGCCAAGAGCCAAGCTTGACGCGGGTCTCCGGCATGCTTTTATTCAAGTGCTCGGCCATGCGACAATTGCGCTCGGCATTCTATTTATAACAATCAAGCTGCCCATTGGCAGCCCCACACTTCAACGAGGAAATCACCATGCGTCTAGTTTTATATTCGATTTATGCCGTCTTCTTTTTCGCGCTGATCGCCGCCGCGCCCGCCCGCGCGGGCATCGCCGATGACATTAACGCAGCGGAAGATGAGCGCATTGCCGCCTACCTATCCGGTAATGTCGCGCCGCTGCAAAAAATATTCGCGGACGAAATGGAGTACGTGCATTCATCCGGCATTTCCGATACCAAGGCAAAAGTCATTGAGAGCTTCACCTCGGGCGATCTGAAAATTTCGAAATTCGACCGCGAAGGGAAAAAAATTCAGCAAGTCGGCAGCGTCGTGGTCGCGACGGGCATCGCCCACGTCGAACTGACCATGAAGGGTAAGGAGGCGAAATTCAGCCTACGCTACGCTGCGGTTTACGCCAAACGCGCCGGCGCATGGCAAATATTTTTCTACCAGGGTACGCGTCTGCCGAAAGCCGAATAATCCGCGCGTTCGCAGCAATGAAAACGGGGCGCTGATGCGCCCCGTTTTTTTGTCATTGCGAGAAGCGCAGCGACGAAGCAATCTCGATTTTAAGGCCGTAAACTACGAGATTGCTTCGTCACAAAAAACGTTCCTCGCAATGACCATCGGAGCGTCGTTATCCGGTAATACGCCGCTTATATTCGCCGGTAGCGGTATCGATCTCGATGCGATCGCCGGTCTCGCAAAATAATGGAACCGGAACTTTAAAGCCCGTGGAAAGGGTTGCGGGTTTTAACACCTTGCCCGATGTATCGCCGCGAATCGCCGGCTCGGTGTAAGCGATTTCACGAACAACGGAGTTGGGCAACTCCACCGAAATCGGCCGGCCTTCATAAAACACCACGCCGCAAGGCAAGCCTTCCTCCAGATAATCAAGCGCAGCGCCCATACTGTCTTTCTCGATATCGTACTGGTTATAGTCGGCATCCATGAACACGTACATGGGATCGCCGAAGTAAGAATAAGTGACGTCCTTGCGCTCAAGCGTCAGGAGTTCGAGCTTGTCGTCGGCCTTGTAGACGGTTTCCGTGCCGGAACCGGACAACAGGTTCTTCAGCTTCATTTTCACCACGGCGGAACTGCGGCCACCTTTGTTATATTCGGCCTTTAGAATGACCATCGGGTCTTTGCCGACCATAATCACGTTGCCGGAGCGAAGTTCTTGCGCTTGTTTCATCGGAGTCTCGAAAAGCTAAATGGAAGCCCGGGATTTTAACAGATTGCGGCTAAAGTTCACCAGATTGGACGCGAGATCCGTTTGCTGCGCCAATTCCGCCGACCATCGCCGAGCATGATCCGCCGTTAACAGCGCTGTCCATTCTGTCGCCGCTAAGCCATTGCCGTTCCAACCATGCCAAAACGATCGAACCGAGCTGGCCGCTGCGGTGTCCATGCCGACGCAGAAAAGATCGAGGAAGGCATCAAGCTTAATACGATGTGCATCGTCTTTCTGCGGATAGATTTGCCAGACAATTGGCCGCGCCGCCCACTGGGCACGCACGAAGGAATCTTCGCCGCGCACAAAATTGATATCGCAGGCCCAGAGCAATCGGTCATAGCGTTCGTGCTGAAGGAAGGGGATGATTCGCGCGCGAAGATTGCCCGTGGTGTAGGTTTGGTTCACGTTTATTGAAGGTGTTTTGAAAAATCTTGCCAGCGCGCTCGGCGCCACACCCTCGGGCACGAGGCAGGTAACGCGCGACGAGCCTGCCGCCCACTGCGCCAATAAGTTGGGCAGCGCCGGATTGTCGTAGCAAAACAGGCTCACGCGCAACTCGTCATTGAGGGGCAATTTCAATCCGATGGAAAGCCAAAATGCCGCAAGCGCCCGTGGACCGCGCTGAAAGCGTGCGCGCTTTGCAATGAGATCTCCCTCGCGCAACAGCCCGCCCGTGCCCGCGACAAAGCCAGGAAAGAAAAAATATTTGCTCAACGTTGCTTGGGGCGAGGGCAAGCCATGGCTTCCCGTCACCCAATTTTCCGCGGATAAATATTCAAGGTTGATCCACACTGGCGCCTGCGCTTTCGCCGCCATCGCGACTTGAAATGCGGCGGGAAGTTCGCAACCGAATGCCTCGATCACCACGTCGCCGGTGACCACGTCAGGAAATGGTTCGCGCCATCGACACACGGTGATGTCCGCAATGGCTTGGCTATCCCGCGACGAATCGATTTCGGGACATAAGCGCGCGAACGATTCCAGATCATCCACCCACAGCCGCACTTCGAGGTCGTGTTCGGCCGCAAGCTGGCGCGCCAGCCGCCAACACACGCCGATGTCGCCATAGTTATCGACGACGCGACAAAAAATATCCCAGGCGAAATTCAATCGGATTACGGACAATCGGCGCTAAGGCGCTGCGCTTCAAACTTAGAATGAAAAGGAATCGCCATACCGTAAGGCGTGACCGTCGACGTAATGAGATTTCCCGACAGACTATCGGCGCCGGCGGGAGAAATTTCCATCTCTGCCGATACACTCTTGCACCCTTGCGAAATGTTCACCCGATTTTCCACAAAGATCGTCACCGGCGGCATACAACTCTCCTCGCTGGTAATCTTTCCCGCCAACACGATCCACCATACCCACTCAGAAGTCTGGATACATTCCTGTGTCACACTGGTGCGATCAGCGAAATCGATGACGGTGATTTGCCATAGGCCTGGCGCAAAAGCCGGGGGCGCTGCCTGAACGACACCAGCGCTAAGCGTAGCAATCAGAACCGTACGCCGCAGCAAATGTCTCATACCTCATTCCTCCTTCAAACTTACCTAATTTACGCCATTTTTCGCGAACCATTCCAGCATTCGTTTCCATCCGTCCTCCGCCGCCTCTTTGCGATAACTCTGCCGGTAGTCGGCGTGAAATCCATGCGGCGCTTCGGGATAAACCACGATCTCCGATTTACTTTGCGCGCCCTTCAGATCGTTTCGCATATCCTCGACATCGGATATTGCAATGCCTTGATCTTTGCCGCCGTACAACCCCAATACCGGCGCCTTGATTTCTTTGGCCAGATCAATCGCGTGCCGCGGTTGATTCGCGCTCGCGACGCCCTGCAAACGGCCGTACCACGCGACGCCGGCTTTCAGGTCGGGATTGTGTGCGGCGTACAGCCAAGTGATGCGCCCGCCGTAACAGAAGCCGGTGATGGCGACGCGTTTCACATCGCCCTTGTTCGTTTCCGCCCAGGCAACAGTCGCGTCCAAATCTTTCATCACCTGCGCGTCGGGAACCTTGGCAACGATCTTCTCCAAAATCTCGTTGATGTCCTTCATCTTACTGGCATCGCCTTGGCGAAAAAATAGCTCCGGCGCGACGGCGAGATAGCCACGTTTCGCCAGACGGCGGCAGACATCTTTGATATGTTCATGGACGCCGAAAATTTCTTGCACCACCAATACCGTCGGGAAATTCTCGCCGCTAGCGGGCCGCGCGAAATAACCGGGGATGGTGTCGTAGCCGCGGCCGATGCTGGCTTCGCCGGTGGCCAAGCCTTCGCTGTCGGTGCTGATCGTCGCCGCGGACACGGGCTGAACCGCGAGAGCAAAGCCGCTCGACAACGCCGTCACAACGAATTCGCGGCGCGTAACGTGCGGTTTGGGATTGAGGCTGTTGAGTTCGGATTGCATAACGGTCTCCCTCGATTGGTGTGTGCCTTATTTTACAAGGCGAATGGAATTTTTGGTGGCATGAGTGCTAGGCACTGGCCCTAGGCCACCCGTATCCGTGCGGCGTTGGCCCTAGGCCACGCTGTCAGGCCATGCATCGCCACGAGCCAGTATCTGCGCGGCTTCTGGCGCGGTGATTGACGAAACCCTGTCCAATTGTCATTCCCGCGAAAGCGGGAATCCATTTGGCCTTGATTAAGTCAACATGGATTCCCGCCTTCGCGGGAATGACAAATATGGAGGTCAGCGGAAAATTATTACTACCCCAACCCACGCGCCAAATCCGCCTTGATATCTTCCATATTTTCCAACCCAACCGCCACGCGCAGCAAGCCCTCGCCGATGCCGGCACTCGCGCGCGCTTCTGCGGAAATTCGTCCATGGGTGGTGCTGGCCGGATGGGTGATGGTGGTTTTCGTATCGCCGAGATTGGCGGTGATGGACAACAGTTTCGTGCTATCGACCACGTGCCAGGCGCGCTCGCGGCCACCTTTTACGTCGAACGACACGACACCGCCGCTCATGGATTGCTGCCGCTTCGCCAACTCGAATTGCGGATGATCCGAAAGGCCGGGGTAGTAAACGCGCTCGATACTCGGATGTTTCGCCAGCCATGTCGCTAACTGCGCAGCGGCGTTGCATTGCGCCTCCATGCGAATGCGCAGCGTCTCCAATCCCTTCAGGCAAACCCAGGCGTTGAACGGGCTGATAGATGGCCCCGCCGTGCGCAGGAACGGCAGAATGCTCTCGGTCATCATGTCTTGCCGACCCAACACGGCGCCGCCGAGGACGCGGCCTTGGCCGTCCAGATATTTCGTCGCCGAATGAATCACCACGTCCGCGCCCAACTCGAGCGGGCGTTGCAGAATCGGCGTACAAAAACAATTGTCGACGACGAACAAAATGCCGCTGGCGTGGGCAATTTCGGCGAGTCCCGCGAGGTCGGCAATTTCCGTCAGCGGATTCGACGGCGTTTCGACAAAAAATAATTTCGTGTTCGGTTTGATCGCCGCGCGCCAAGCGCTCAAATCGGTCTGCGACACATAAGTGGTTTCCAGTCCCCACTTGCCCAGCACGTTATTAAAAAGCTGCACGGTCGCGCCGAACACGCTGCGCGAGGAAACGATATGATCGCCTGCCTTCAGCAAACCCATCACGCAGGACAAAATCGCCGCCATGCCCGATGCCGTCGCCAGACAGGCCTCGGCACCCTCCATCGCAGCGAGACGGGTTTGAAACGCCGTGACCGTGGGATTGGTGAAGCGCGCATAAACATTGCCCGGCTCGGCGTTGGAAAATCGCGCCGCCGCTTGCGCCGCGTTGTCGAACACAAAGCTCGAAGTCAGGTACAGCGCTTCGCTGTGTTCGTTGAATTGACTGCGCTCGATGCCGGCGCGCACCGCCAAGGTTTCGACGTGTAAATCTTGACTCATCGCAACTCCCAAAAAGCAAAAAACCCGATCTGCAGAAGCGGATCGGGTTGACCGTTCGCTTTAGCAGAATTTTTAACGCGCCCGCAAGCTGATCTCAAATCGGCGCTGAAGAGGAAGTTTCGCGCAACGCCTCGATTGTGTCAATTGAATTTTTCGTCGTATCCGGGCTGGACTGGCCGCACCCAACCGGCGCTTGGTACGGGGACTTAGGACTTTGTTAAACTTGCATGAGCAGCGCGTTTCATTTATTGTATACAGAATCCGATCGTGTTTTTTCGGCCTTAAAGTACTCATGACATTAACCCGCATCATCCTCGAACCGGATTTAGTAGAACGCGTTTACGACGCGATGCTGCATTCCATTACCGAGGGCACGTTGGCGCCGGGGACGCGACTGGCCCAGGAAGACCTGGCGGCACAATTGAACGTCTCGCGCCAGCCGGTGTTGCAGGCGTTGCGCTTGCTGAAAAAAGACGGCTTCGTGGTCGACGCCGGCAAACGCGGCGTGATGGTAACGCCGATCGATGCCAACAGTATCGCCCAGGTCTATCAGTTGCGCGGCGCGCTTGATGCGCTCGCCTCGCGCCTGGCCGCGGAACGTAAAGCCGTGATCGACCCGGATCTGATCGAACGCGGCCGTAAGGCGGCGCGCGGACGCAGCATCGCTGCGCTGGTGGAAACGGACATCGCGTTTCATAACGCCATTTATGAAGCGAGCGGCAATACGCTGATCGCTGAATCCGCCAATCGTCACTGGGCACACATCCGCCGCGCCATGATCAGCGTATTGTTCGCGGCGGGCGTGCGCGAATCGGTGTGGGACGAACACGCCGCGATCCTTGATGCTATTCGCGTCGGCGACGGGCCAACAGCCGAATGCCTCACACGCGAGCACGGCGAGACCGCCGCACGCGCCGTGACTAATAGAATTCTCGCCCAGGCCGCCGTTGCCTGATCCAACACCCCATTTATTAGGAGACTGACTATGCAACTCACCCAAGCGCAACTAGAACAATTCGATCGTGATGGTTATCTGTTCTTCCCCAACCATTTTTCGCCGCAAGAAACGAAAAAACTCATCGACGAAGTGCCGCACCTGTATGCGCAGCAGCGCCCGGAAAACGTGCGCGAAAAAGGCACGGATGCGGTTCGCACTAACTTTGCGGCTCACTTGTATAGCGAACCCTACGCGCGTCTCGCGCGCCATCCGCGCATGGTGAAGCCGGTCGAGCAGATGTTCGGCGAGGGCGTTTACATGCATCAGTTTAAGATCAACGGCAAACAAGCGTTCAACGGCGACATGTGGCAATGGCATCAGGATTTCGGCACTTGGAAAAACGACGACGAAATGCCGGAACCGCGCGCCATGAACATCGCGATCTTCCTCGACGAAGTGAACGAGTTCAACGGCCCGTTGATGTTTATTCCCGGCAGCCACAAGCTTGGCATGCTCGACGCCGGCCATGACCTTACCACCACCAGCTATCCGCTGTGGACCATCGATAACGACAGCATCACCAAGCTGGTCGGGCGCGGCGGCATCGTCGCGCCGAAGGGCCCGGCGGGCTCGATGATCATGTTTCATTCGTGTTTGGTACATGCCTCGTCCTCGAACTTGAGCCCGTGGAACCGGGTCAGCGTCTATCTGTCGCTATGCGCCGTATCGAATCATATTCGCCGCTTCAAGCGCGCCGGCTACATCGCCCATCGCGACTTCACACCAATCTCCTGCCTGCCCGACGATTGCTTGATCAAAGATTACCCGGTCGATTTGCCGTGGAAAAACGGCACGCCGGAGCAAGAGCAAAAACCATTGTTGAAAGCAGCCTAATCAAGGAACCTCCATGCTGAAACTCGAACACGTTAATTTTCCGGCTAAAGACCCCATCGGCTTAGCGACTTGGTATTGCGATACCTTTGACTTAACTCGCGATGAACACCGCGCCATTGGCGACGATGTGCTGCTCGTTTTTGTTCCCGGTGAACCCTTGGGCAAACGCACCGATGCACATTTCGGT
>JANNMV010000290.1:0-2123 GCA_031398205.1 Pseudomonadota bacterium
AATGCCGTCCTTGCCGTACTGCACGGCGGCGGATTTGGTCAGCACGCGAATCGCCGCCTTGGCCGCGTTGTAGCCCATGTGTACGAAAGCCTGGCCAACGAAACCGGAGATCGACGACAGATTGACGATGGCGCCGCCGCCCGTCTTTTGCATTTCGGCGACGGCGTATTTCACGCCGAGAAACGTGCCGCGCGAGTTGATCGACATCAAGCGATCAAAATATTCGGTGCTCATGCGATCCGGCACCGCGCCGCTGATCCCGGCGTTGTTGACCAACACGTCGAGTCGGCGGTAGCGCGCGATAATCGCGGCCATCGCCGCAATCCATTGTCGTTCCTCGGCCACATCCAAACGAACAAACATCGCGCTGCCGCCACTCGTGACAATCGATTGCGCCACGGTTTCCCCTTCGCGTTCGAGCACGTCGGCGATAATTACCTTCGCACCTTCGCGCGCGAACAGTCGTGCCGTGGCCTCGCCCATGCCGTGGGCGGCGCCGGTAATGAGTGCTACTTTGTCGTTGAGTCGCATGGCATTTCCTTGCTATTTGTACATTAAAAAGGCCGCGCGCTCGTCGCGCCAAGCAGCCTCGTCCGGCCGCGCAATTGCGTCTAAATCACCCGGCGTGGCATTGGCATCATCCACCCAAAACCGCAGCAATTCGCTGCCGTTGATCAAATCGATGGCGAGCCGGTCGCGTTCGTATTCGTAGGGAAAGTCGCGCCACAAATCATAATCGGGCTGCAAGCGTCGCAGTGCTTTGAAGGCGAGCGCTTGCACGCGCCACGGCTGAAACTTAGTGTGATCGTATGCGCCGTCGTCGACATGAATTTGCACGCCTGCACACAGCTTGCCGGCGTGCTTGTGAAACGTGGGCTCGAACCAGCATGGGCGCAGGCGGCAGCCTGTAATCCATTGCGGCTCCAGTGTTCGCATTTCAGCGATGAGCGCGTCGGCATCGATATCCGGTGCGCCGAATAGTTCCAGAGGCCGCGTCGTGCCGCGACCCTCGGACAGCGTCGTGCCTTCCAGCATCACCGTGCCGGCGTAACAACGCGCCATGGAAAGATTCGGCGCGTTCGGGCTGGGGTTGACCCACGCTCGTTCGCCCAGCGGCCAACCGTAACCGGGCGCATCATCGGGCCGCCATCCCTCCATCGTAATCACGCGATAATCGACATCAATTTTTAGCGTGTCGACAAACCATTTCGCGAGTTCGCCCATGGTCAGTCCATGACGCATCGGCAGCGGACCCGCGCCAACAAAACTCTCCCACCCCGCGCGCAGGCGCAAACCTTCCACCGGCCGCCCCGCTGGATTGGGGCGATCGAGAATCCACACCGATTTCTTCGCCTTCGCCGCTTCTTCCAACACATAGCGCAAGGTGGTGATGAAGGTGTAAATGCGGCAGCCTAAGTCTTGCAAATCGACGAGTAGCACATCGAAAGTATCCAGCATCGCCGCAGTCGGTCGACGCACTTCGCCATAGAGGCTGAATACCGGAATGCCGTGCACCGGATCGTTGTAATCCGGCGACTCGACCATGTTGTCTTGCTTATCACCGCGCAGGCCGTGTTGCGGACCGAAGGCTGCGGAAAGTTTGATGTCGGGCAAGGCTGCAAGCGCATCGAGCGAGTGCGTTAAGTTGCGCGTTACCGAGGCCGGATGCGCCAGCAACGCCACGCGTCGCCCGGCGAGCGGTTTGCGTAGTGTGGGCTCTTCAAGCAAACGCTCCAGGCCAAATCTCATGCAAGTCTCCCGCTACGGTCAAGTGTGAGCACAAAATTGTCGGCATGATGAAAATCGGGCTTACTCGACGGATGCGCGAGCGCCCAGTAGGACAAGCGGTCGTTGCTTTCTTCGATCACGGCGGACAATGCCAGCCGCAGCTCGGCGCGGCTCCGAAAATCGTCGAACTCTTTCAGATCGACCACCGCTTCCAGGACTAAGCCCTGCGGGTCTCTGTGCGTAGCGATGGATGGCTGCACCGCTTCGGCCGCAGTCATGCCCTCGCGGTATCCATCGAAGCCGTAAACCGCCCATTCGCCGGACGGCGAAAAGTTTAACTCGTAGTAGCCCGCATCGTCAGGCGTGGCGATGAACGCCTCGAAGCACGTGTGTTG
>JANNMV010000591.1:0-3647 GCA_031398205.1 Pseudomonadota bacterium
GCAGCCTTGTCATAACCTATGTATGGCGTAAGCGCCGTGACCAGCATGAGCGAATTTTTTACCTGCCGCTCGACCTGCGTCTCGTTGACGGTAATACCTTTCGCGCAATGCTCGTTGAAGCTAGCGCTTGCATCAGCCAGAAGGCGTGAGCTCTGCAGAAAATTGTGGATGATCATCGGCTTGAACGCATTGAGCTCAAAATTGCCGAGGGCGCCACCGATGTTGATCGCCACATCATTACCAAAGACTTGACAGCAAGCCATGGTCAGCGCTTCGGCTTGAGTAGGATTAATTTTGCCCGGCATGATCGAACTGCCGGGTTCGTTTGCCGGGATGCTCAACTCACCCAGGCCCGCTCGCGGACCGGACGCTAGCCAGCGTATATCGTTGGCGATTTTCAGTAGCGAGGCCGCCACTGTTTTTAGCGCGCCGTGCGCGTGTACCAGTGCATCGTGACTTGCCATCGCTTCAAATTTGTTGGGTGCGCTGACAAACGGTAGTTGCGTAAGGTGTACGAGCTGTGCCGCCACCCGTACCCCGAATTCTGGATGCGCATTGAGACCGGTCCCAACGGCCGTCCCACCGATGGCGAGTTCAAAAATATGCGGCAGTGACGCCTCAACATGCCGCATACCGTGGTTCAGTTGAGCGACATAGCCGGAAAATTCCTGACCGAATGTCAGGGGTGTCGCGTCCTGCAAATGCGTGCGACCGATCTTCAAAATGTTGGCGAACTCGTGTTGTTTTGCTTCCAGCGTGCGGCGCAGCTTCCCTAGGCTGGGTAACACATTGTGTATTAGGATTTGCGCCGCCGCTACGTGCATCGCCGTAGGGAAGACATCGTTGCTGGACTGACATTTATTGACGTCATCATTTGGGTGTACCAACCGGTGTTGACCACGCTCGCCGCCCTGCAATTCCGAGGCGCGATTGGCCAGCACTTCGTTCATATTCATATTGGTTTGCGTACCCGACCCGGTTTGCCAAACTGACAAAGGAAACTCGATTTCGTGCACACCTGCAATCACTTCGTCCGCAGCCCGAATGATCGCATCGCCCTTTGATCGATCAAGCAGTCCCAAGTCCGAATTAACGTCAGCCGCGGCTCGCTTGACGAGCGCTAGCGCACGAATTAGATGCAAAGGTATTCGTTCGTCTGAAATCTGAAAATAGCGTAACGACCGCTGCGTTTGCGCACCCCATAACCGCTCGGCCGGTACTTCGATCGTTCCTAGACTGTCGATTTCGATACGATGTTGCGCCACGTGTGCCCTTACGCAAAATGATTAACGATCATGCCGCCATTCAGAATGTCGCTTGACGAGCAACATCGTTTGGCATTCTACGGAATGTCGCCGTGCTTAACGATGTTCATTTGTCAGTTGCGCCGATTGTCAGTCATTTTGCCCTAGAGCAGTTCGATTGTTGTTCCTGGGCCGACCTTATCTTCTTGCGCCGAGCGTTGCCCGGTTGCTGGGTGGGTCGCACTTCCTTGCTCTGTCGTCGCCGTAATCTTGTAAGGGCAGGATACGTGCCATTGCGACGAAAGCCAAACAACGTGACTTTCGACTTAAACCCGAGTTGTGGGAGGCCCATTTCGACCGAGAGCCGCGATCACCGGTACGGCGTATTTCATGCGAGTACCGGGGCGGCGTCCAATAAGTTAAGCATGTTGGACCACGTTTGAAATTGGCAATACTTACAAATATTTTGTAATAAAGTACACGCGGATTACTCGCCGGTGGCCGTTTTTCGAGTCCTACCGTAATGTCTCGCGCCCGACCCATCGGCTATCTCGTTGCGCCGCACTTATGCCGAATGCGCTGTTTATACGGAATCCGGTTGACGCTCAACCAGCCAACCCAACTCTGAGTTTGCGTAAAACAATCGATAAACTCCACCCATTAAGTCGGCACCCTTATCAGCTAACGCGCATTTTCATACGCCTCGTGTTTTCCGACGATCACGGCAAGTAAACTCGCTGGCAAGAATTTTGCTACTAACTGAACGGAAGCTACTGAGTTACCCCGGACTCGGCGGATGGAGCAACGGATTAACGCTCATGATACCGACTGGTTCTTAACTTTTGCTGATGAAGCCGGTAGCTTCCGTCTACGTCTTCCTAGTTAACGGAAGTCGATTCGCAGCGGAGAAAAATATAGGCGCTTAGATCAAACGTCACTGATTAAATCAAATTGGGAGAAACTTATTAAAGCGATTTTGCAAAACGCGTATCCGGATCGACCCGTCATTACTAATGGCCAGTCCCAGCGCGGTTTTCACTTTACCTCATTCGGCCAACCTACCGATGAACCCCATGCTGTCTTCGCGTTAGGCAATTTCTTTGGGAACGGAGATGTCTTCGTTGCAATTCCGTGGCAAACGTTACAGCTTGCGAGACCGACGAAATCGCTAAACATTAATGTCTTTCCTGCCGGAGCCATGCCCCACAAATCGGAGCACACGAATGTAGCTTCGTTGGAGATCAAGCTGGACGCGAACGGATGTATTCAGGTCACCGCTCGTAAAAACCGCCATTAAGCAGCGAAATTTAACCATGTAAGATACTCCACGTTGAAATCTTTCGCCCTTGCATTTATTTTTACGACGGTCGTTTTTCTCGCGCTCTATTTTGTGTGGCTTGGTTTTGTTGCTAAAGATTTTTACCGAATACAAATCGGGCCGCTGCTGCTCGAAAAGCCGTTGCTCGGTGTAGCGCTCGCTTTTTATTTGCTTTACGCCATCGGGATCGTAACCTTAGCGGTCATGCCAGGCTCGAAACAGATTCCTGGGTTCGCGCGATGGCGAGCGGCGCTTTGCTTGGACTTATCGCATTTTCAACCTACGATCTGACCAACCTCGCCACACTTCGCGGTTGGAGCGCGAAACTCGCGCTGATCGATCTCGCATGGGGAACCATCATTACAAGCCTAGCGGCTACTGTGGGATATTCCGCGACACGTATTTTTTCAGGCGTTGCCGCAAAGCTTTTGTAAGCATTCGATAAGTGAAAAAGTTTTTTTGCTATCGTCGGTATGATCTAACGCCAGTGCGGCTCTCCAAGCATGCGTGCCTGCCAAGCAGGCTGGCTGCGGGTTCTGGCAAAGCGAACAGTTATCTCGATTCTTTCCATGAACCGCACTTATCCACAAAGGCCGCGATCGCGATTCAGACGCCGGCTTCGAATCTGCTACACCACGACGCAATACTGTTCGGTTAGCCGTTCGGGCAGAGCCTGTCGAAGCTCATTCACCCTTCGACAGGCTCAGGGCGAACGAGCTTAAGCGAACAGCATTGACACCACGACGTCGACTACCTTCTACCGCCCGCCCTTCCCACGGCGCGTCGTGGCTGCTCGGCAATTTCTTCCTCACGATCTTCCAGGTCGGGGTCGCTAATTCCCAATTCAGCGCGCAACTCCTTTTTGCGCTGCGCTAAATCTTCTCCTAACGCGACCAAGTCAAGTTTGGCTTTTTTCGCTTTAGGAAACATTTCTTCTTGTTCTTCTTTAACATGATGGTCGATGTACTCGCCGAGCACCGTGAAACGCGCATCGAATAAATCATTGCCGGGTTCCATCGACTCGAGTTGCGCGATCAAATCTTTTGCGCTGGCGTGCTCTACTTCTGCTTCGTCCATTAAGTCGT
>JANNMV010000382.1:0-3113 GCA_031398205.1 Pseudomonadota bacterium
GGCATCGGCATTATCATCCTTGGCGTGTTCATCGTCGCGCGCTCGTGAGCATGGCCGATTTTCTGCCCTTCGCGCGCCCCACCATCGATGAAGAAATGATCGCCGGCGTTGCCGACACGCTGCGCTCGTTGTGGATCGCGACCGGGCCCCACGTCGGCACATTCGAAAAACAACTGTCAGCCTACGTCGGCGGCCGCCCGGTGATCACGCTGACCTCCGCGACCGCCGCGCTGGAAGTCGCGCTGCAGCTAATCGGCGCGGAACCCGGCGACGAAATTATCACGCCGGCGCAGAATTTTTTTGCGGCGGCGAATATGATCGAGAAGGTCGGCGCCACCGCCGTGTTCGTCGATGTCGAGTTGCGCAGCCGCAATATCGATTTCGCCGCAACGGAAGCCGCCATCACCGCGCGCACCACGGCCTTGCTGCCGACCGATTTTAACGCGCCGCTGAATGCCACAACCCTTGCCGCTCTGGCCAAACGCCATGATCTGCGGGTGATTCAAGATGCCGCGCTGGCCATTGGCTCGCGCTACGGCGATCAAGCCGTGGGCAGCCAAGGCGATCTGGTTGCATTTAGTTTTCACCCGAACAAAAACATGACCACCATTGAAGGCGGCGCCCTGGTCATGAACAACGACGAAGAAGCGGCGCGCGCGTTGCAATTGCGTTTTCATGGCATTAGCCGTCTGCCCGATGGCACGCGCGATGTCGACGTTGCCGGCGGAAAATTCAACCTAAGCGATGTCAGCGCGCGGCTCGGTATCGCACAACTGGCGCAGCTCGATACCTGGTGCGCCAAACGGCGCGAACTCGCCGCCCACTATTTCCAATGTTTATCCGACGACTCGATGCTGAGCGACGACATGCTGCCACCGCGCGACAACCCCGGCCACAGTTGGAATATGTTCACGCTGCTACTGCCGCTGACGCAGATGAAAATTTCCCGCTACGCATTCATCGCATCGATGCACGCCGCCGGAATCGGCATCGGCGTATCTTACGAGGCCGTGCATCTGACCAGCCTATTCCGCCGCAAAGGTTATAAAGAAGGCATGTTCCCTGTCAGCGAACGCATCGCACGGGAAACCATCAGCTTGCCGTTATTTCCCGCGATGACGCCGTCCGATGTCGAGCGAACCTGCGAAACATTGCGCAAACTGATGCGCGCCGACGGAAAACAAAAATGATGCCGCCCCAAGTATCCGTAGTCATCCCGGTGTACAACGAAGAAGAAGGATTAGCGTCGCTGTTTCAGCGTCTTTATCCCGCGCTTGATGCGCTCAAGCGCAGCTACGAAATCATCTTCATCAACGACGGCAGCCGCGACCGCTCCGCTGCGATGTTGCGCGAACAGTTCGAGCGTCGGCCCGACGTCACGCGCGTGATTCTGCTCAACGGCAACTTCGGCCAGCACATGGCGATCATGGCCGGCTTCGGCAAAGTCCGCGGCGAGACGATTATCACCCTTGATGCCGACTTGCAAAATCCGCCGGAGGAAATTGGCAAGCTGCTACAAAAAATCGACACCGGCCACGACTATGTCGGCACCATCCGCGTGATGCGCCAGGACAGCGCTTGGCGCAAGGTCGCCTCGCGCATGATGAACCGCGTGCGTGAACGTTTCACCAAGGTGAAAATGACCGACCAGGGCTGCATGCTGCGCGCCTACAGCCGCAACATCATTCGCGCGGTTAACGACTGTAGCGAGGTAAATACCTATATCCCGGCACTCGCCTATACCTTCGCGCGCAATCCGGTCGAAATCGAAGTGGCGCACGCCGAGCGCGCGGCGGGAGAATCGAAGTATTCGTTGTACAGTTTGATTCGCCTTAATTTCGATTTGATCACCGGATTTTCCATCGCGCCGCTGCAATTATTTTCACTATTCGGCATCGTGGTCTCGCTGCTGTCCGGATTGTTTTTTATCTATCTTGTGATCCGTCGCTTTATCATGGGCCCGGAAGCCGAAGGCCTATTCACATTGTTCGCAATCGCGTTTATGTTAATCGGCATCTTGCTCTTTGGCGTGGGTTTGCTCGGCGAATATGTCGGACGGATCTACATGCAAGTGCGCGTCAGGCCGCGTTATTTGATTCAAGCGATTTTGGAAAGCAGCGACGACGCCGACGTAAAAATTCCCCCCCCCGTCTCGCGAACTTACCTATGACGAGCGCCGTTGTATTCGCCTACCACAACGTAGGCGTGCGCTGCCTTGCGGTGTTGCTGCAGCACGGCGTGGATGTGCGCCTGGTGCTTACCCATGAGGACAACCCGAACGAAACGATTTGGTTCGACAGCGTCAGCGACCGAGCCAAGCAACATGGCATCGAAGTCATCACACCCCTCGATCCGAATACGCCGGACATCGTGGAACGCGTTAGAGCTATCGAGCCCGATTTTATTTTTTCGTTCTACTATCGCTCGATGCTGCAAGCGCCGTTGCTTTCAGTCCCGACGCATGGTGCGTTGAATATGCATGGATCATTACTACCAAAATATCGCGGCCGCGTGCCGGTGAATTGGGCGGTAATTCGTGGCGAATCCGAGACCGGCGCGACCTTGCATTACATGGTGGAAAAACCCGATGCCGGCGACATCGTCGGCCAGCAAGCAGTGCCCATCGGGCCCGACGACACGGCCTTAGAGGTATTCGGGAAAGTCACCGATGCCGCGGCGGCGGTGCTGGATACCGCGCTACCGGCGTTGTTGCGCTTTGAGCGAATCGGGCGATCCCAGGATTTGTCGCAAGGCAGCTACTTCGGCGCTCGTAAGCCGGAAGACGGACGCATCGACTGGAACGATTCTGCAGCCGATATTCACAATCTCGTGCGCGGCGTTGCGCCACCCTACCCCGGTGCTTTTTTCGATCTTCAGGGTCGGCGAATCAGACTTCTTGGCACTACGCACATAGCCGAGAGGCGCATGGCCCCAGGCCAGCCCCTGGATATTGCCTCGCCAGGCATTATAGTGCTGCGAGGCAGGCTCCATGCGGTGTGCGGCGACGGCGCTTTATTGGAACTGTTACGCTTGGAAATCGATGGCGAAGCGGTGAATGCCGATAGGTTTTATGCGCTTTTCGGCGTACAATCCCACGCTCAAAAAATACCTTT